>JAUVHF010000005.1 GCA_030593425.1 Anaerolineales bacterium | reverse complement strand
AGCCAAGGGGTTGATGGCCCTCCCTACATCGTGGGCCGCCACCACCCTCACCACCTTCACCTCGCCTGTGCTTATGTCAACCTCTACTTGGGCCGCCTGGGTGGCGTAACCGTAGGCGAAGTGGGCGTCCCCCTTCTCCCCTAGATTGACAGTTCGAGGGGCGGTGTATATGGAGGAAGCCGAGAGCGATTTCCCCTTCTCTTTGGCCAGACGGGTTGCCTCCTGCAGCGTCAAGGACCGGCCATCCTCTGCCTCGATCCGCTCTCTCTCGAAGATGAGACTATCGGCTGGGACGCTGAGTGCCTCACCTGCCAGACCGGCAAGGGTTCTTTTGACCTCCTGCGCTGCCAGTCGGGCCGCGTTACCGGTGATAAAACTCTGGCGAGAGGCGGTGGTAGCCCCCCCGTTGGGGGTCAGCGCCGTGTCTGCCACCAATACCTTCACTTTATCATGAGGCAGGCCCAGTTCCTCGGCCACCACCTGGGCCAAGACGGCAACTATCCCCTGGCCCACCTCTGCAGCCCCGGCGCGCACCTCCACTCGCCCCTCCTCTAGAACCTCAACCCTTGCCCCCGCTGAATCGGGTGCGCTACCCCCCAGGCCCACGTTCTTGTAGGCGCAGGCCAAGCCCCAACCCCGGCGTTTGCCCTCTGGGGCTGCCTCTACCCAGCCGGGCCAACCCTCTGTAGCCTGGGCTACCTTATCTATGGTCCTCACTAGCCCCACACTCTCCCTCAAGACCTGCCCCGTGGCCGTCACGGAGCCCACTCGTAGGGCGTTTCGCCTTCGCAACTCTAGGGGATCCAGGCCCAACTTGCGCGCCAAGATATCCATCTGGCTCTCGGCAGCGAAATGGGCCTGCGGAGCGCCAAAACCCCGATAGGCCCCTGCCGGAGGGTTGTTGGTGTAGGTGGCGTAGCAATCGACCTTCACATGCGGCACCTCGTAGGGCCCGGTCGAATGAGTCGCTGCCCGGGTCATCACGTAGGGCCCCAGTGAGGCATAGGCGCCAGAGTCTCCCAGGATACGAGCCTCCATCGCCAACAATTTACCCTCTCTCGTGGCTCCGGTCTTCATCCAGATGCTGGTCTGATGCCTCTTGGGGTGGGTGATCATCGATTCCTGGCGACTCCAGACCAGTCTCACCGGCCGACCCGTGGCTTGGGCTAAGAGGGCCAGGTGGATCTGGACGGAGATATCCTCCTTGCCACCAAAGGCCCCCCCTACCCCAGTCTGTATGACCCGCACCTTCTCCTCAGGGATGGCCAGGGAGGCTGCGATCTGGCGCCGATCGGCGAAGGGGATCTGAGAGCCCACATAGACGGTTATCTCATCCTCATCGATGGTAGCCACTCCCGCCTCTGGCTCCAAGAAACAGTGATCACCGGAGGGGGTCCAAAACTCGCTCTCTACCATGATCTCCGCCTGGGAAAAAGCCTGCTCCACATCACCCTTGCGCACCTTGATATGTTCTAGTGTATTCCCTTCCTCATGAATGGGCGGCGCACCAGGCGCTAGGGCCTCCTCCGGCGAGGAGACGATGGGAAGAGGCTCATATTCCACCTCGATCAGTTCCAGCGCCTCCTCGGCTATCTCCTCCGACTCCGCGGCTACAATGGCGATGGCATCCCCCAGGTAGCGTACCTTATCATAGGCTAAGACCGGCCAGTCGGGCCGGGCCAAGCCGTGATTCTTCTCACCCGGAATATCCTCTGCGGTCAAGACGGCTGCCACACCACGCCGGGCTTTCGCCTTACCGGTGTCGATTTTGAGCAGTCGCGCATGAGGGTATTTGCTGCGCAGCACCTTGGCGTATAGCATACCGTCGAAATAGAGATCCGCCGCATAGAGGGCCTTTCCCGTCACCTTCTCCACAGCATCGGGCCTGGGGAGGGAGAGCCCTACCGTGTGGAGAGGCTCTTTCTCCACCAGAGGTGGTTTCGCCTCCACTGGCAAGCCCGCTACTTCCTCCACCGCCTCTAATATCTTGGTATAGCCGGTACACCGGCATAGGTTGCCGGTTAGAGCCTCAACGATCTCTTCCCCCGCGGGTCGAGGGTTTCTATCCAAAAGTGCCTTGGCGGCCATGATGAAGCCCGGGGTGCAGAAGCCGCACTGTACCGCCCCTCGGCGGACGAACGCCTCTTGCAAGGGGTGAAGTTCATCATCTCTGGCTAGCCCCTCGATGGTCTCTATCCTCTTTCCCACCGCTCTCTTAGCCGGGTAGACGCAGGAGTTGACCGCCTCCCCATCGACGATCACCTTGCAAGCCCCACAGGCGTTATGGCCGCAACCGTTCTTCGTCCCCGTGAGGTGCAACTGGTCCCGGAGCACATCGAGAAGCGTCGTCTTCTTTTCGATGACAACCGCGTAGGGCTGTCCGTTGATCCAAAGTTCAACCTTCTCCACTTGATTCTCCTTGCTTACGCCTCCGAATCAAACCCCAGAAGTTCATAGACTAACTGTGGGCTAGTCTCCTTCTCGATGCCAGGTCCATCCGGTGATAGATCTACACGAGGGTCGAATATCTTGTTCAGGTTCAAGTCCCTGAAGGTGAAATCATCCTCAAAGGGGGTGCCGATCACCACGCGCTTTCCAGTAGGTTCATACTCCTGCACCCAGCGCCCTTGCTCGATCTTCATGTTAACGAAGGTGCCAAGTCCCTTGCCAAGTTCCACCCACATACGGTAGGGAACCCCACTCCAGCCCTTCGGAGTCAGATAGGCCGGTTGATACAAGCCACCAACCGTCCGTATTCCATGACGTTCAACAAGCCCCCCAACTACATGCATCGTCCAAATCGTCTTATGCCGGATTCCCAATTCCGTCGATGCATCCCCGAAATTGAAAACGTCCATGTACGCTCTCGTCTTTTCAATATCGTCCCTTATGATGGCACCAGAACCCAGCAACTCAAAGCTAAACATAATCTTGCGATAACTGAAAGGTCTGCACGCAAGTGCAATTAACACAGTTCCCGGTCTTGCCCTGTTCTCAATCACCAACCCGGCAGGATCGACGAATCCGATCATGATCTGACAGATGGGCCTACCCTCAATCACTAAGGGGCAAGGACGCAGAGCATCCTCAAGCGTTTGCCGGGCGCTTGATTCATCCAACAGCCAAGATAAACCTTCGCGCGAGTTACGATCATACACAGCCGACATCGCAAGCCCCGACGGCTCTTCAAAGCCTGCAAACCCCATCAGAGCATAATCCCCTATGGGGAATATCTTCTGACAAACATCCCTATAGGTACGTGGCTTTCCATCCTGCGTAAAGCCAGTGAGTCGGCTGTCGGCAACCATCGTCAGGAAAAAGCCACTGTTGAATCCAGCGACTATCGTCACTTCCTGCGCCTACTGCTAGACTAACACCGTTTAGGCCATTCCCGCCTTCTCCCTCATCTTCCACCACACCTTCTCCGCCGTAGCCGGGAGGTTATCGATCCAGACGCCCACCGCGTCGTGGATGGCGGAGATGATAGCCGGCGCGGTGGGCAAGGTGGTCATCTCCCCCACCCCCTTGGCTCCGAAGGGGCCTGTGGGGTCGGGCACCTCCACGATGAACGGTATGAACTCCCGGGGCATATCGGCCACGGTGGGGATATGGTACTCGCTGAAGCGACGGGTCTTGACCAGCCCCTCCTTCTGGATGAACTCCTCGGTGAGGGCATAGCCCAGGCCCATATGCACCCCCCCACCAGCCTGCCCCTTCACCATCTCCGGGTTTATCGCCTTCCCCACATCCTGAGCGGCCAAGAACTTGAGCACCTCCGTCTGCCCGGTCTCTACATCCACCTCCACCAGGGCAATCTGGCTTGTATAGCCATAACTGATGTGAGGGTCACACATCCCATTCTCGTCATCGTATGGCGTGGTGGGACGGACGCTCCGCCCATGATACTCATACTCAACACTGACCCGCCTCTCTCCCGTCCGGAGCGCTTCCTGACGCTTCCGGACCGCCTCCTGGCAAGCCCGTATGATGGCGTTTCCGGACATGTAGACATGGCGAGAGGCAGAGCAACTCCCGCCGTTGGGCACCACGGAGGTATCCACCAACGCCACCCGCACCTTCTCATAATCGATCCCTAGCGCCTCCGCGGCGATCTGGGCCAAGGCGGTATGGGCTCCCATCCCCTGGTCCGAGGCCCCCAACTTCACTAGAGCCCGAGCGACCTCTCCCGATTCATCTAGGGCCAACTCCACGATCACCTTGGATTTATCGTCGAAGCCGAAGGAATAGCCCACATTCTTATAGCCACAAGCCACGCCGATACCCCTTCGCCTATAGGGAGCCGAGGGGGTGCCCAAATCGGGCTTGATCCACTGGTCCCCTTCCTCCCGCCAGCCCGCACCCAACGCTGCCTGGCGCAAGGTCTCCTTGATCCCTACCCCCTTAGGCATGGGGTTCCCAGTCAAAGCAATGGAGCCATCCTCCAGCAAATTCTTCATCCTCAGTTCAACCGGATCCACCCCTAGTGCCTCCGCCAGTTTGTTCATCTGCATCTCGTAGGCGAAAGCGGGCTGGGTGGAGCCAAAGCCTCGCATGGCCATGGTGACCGCGTTATTAGTATAGACGGTATAGGCGTCCACCTTGGCATGGGGCACCACATAAGGGCCAGCGGCAAAACTGGCGGCGTTATTGAGCACGGGGATGCTGGTGGAAGCATAGCCCCCCGCATCGGAGATCAACTCGATCTCCACGGCGGTCAACTTGCCGTCCCTGGTAGCCCCGGTCCTATATTTCATATAGTAAGGGTGGCGTTTGCCCGTATTTCGGATCGACTCCTCTCGATCGAAAACCATTTTCACCGGTCGGCGGACGCAGTAGGCACAAAGGGCCAACAGGTGTTGGATATACATATCCTCTCGTCCGCCGAAGGCTCCGCCAATGGCGGGCACGATCTCTCGTACCTGATCTAGGGGCAGATCCAACATATGGGAGATCTGGTGGAGGTCATCGTGAGACCACTGAGCGGCCGCGATGACCGTCACCCGCCCCTTCTCGTCGATATACCCCACTCCGGCCTCGGGCTGCATATAGGCGTGCTCCACGTGAGGGGTGAGATAGTACTTTTCGATCACCACGTCCGCCTCAGCGAACCCCTTCTCTATATCCCCTTTGCGTATCTTAACATGCTTGAGGATGTTGCTATCGCCCCGCTCCTCGTGGATCAAGGGCGCACCTGGCTTCATCGCCTCGCGGGGGTCGCTTACCACCGGTAGAGGCTCATACTCCACCCGCACTAGTTGGCGGGCCTCCTGGGCTATCTTTTCGCTCTCCCCGATAACGATGGCTATCCGATCCCCCAGCCAGCGCACCTTTTCCCCCTCCCCCACCAGCACCGGCTGATCCACGATGTTGATCCCATACTCGTTCACCGGCACGTCCTTGCTGGTGAGGATCGCCACCACGCCAGGCAAGGCCTCCGCTGGGCTAACATCTATCTTCAAGACGCGCGCGTGGGGGTATTCACTCCACACCACCTTAGCGTAGAGTTGGCCCTTCATGTTGAAATCCTGGGGGAACTTCCGCTGCCCTCTTACCTTGGTAGCGGCATCTATCTTGGGCACGCTTTGTCCCACGACCCTGTTGCTCATTTCGGGCCTCCCTTCTCCGCCAATCGCTCTGCAGCCAACTCGATCGCCTCTATGATCTGATAGTACCCGGTGCAACGGCATAGGTTGCCAGAGATCCCCTCCTCGATCTCTTGCCGGGTAGGGTGAGGGTTTTCGTCCAACAGAGCCTTGGCCGAGATGACCATGCCCGGGATGCAATAGCCACATTGGGGGGCTGTCTTATCTATGAAGGCCTGCTGTATCGGATCCAACCGGTTATCCTGCCCCAACCCCTCAATGGTGGTCACCTCTCGCCCTTGGGCTTTGAGGGCCGGATAGAGGCAGGAATCTACAGCTCTGCCATCCACCAATACGGCGCAAGCCCCACACTCGCCCTCCCCACAAGAGATTTTGGTGCCGATGAGCCCCAATTTGTCACGCAAAACGTCAGCCAAGAGATCCCCAGCCTCAACATCAACGAAAACCTCCTGGCCGTTCAAGATCATCTTAAGAGTTGGCATCTTCGCCCTCCTGTAAAGAGGCCGCCTCTACGGCTCGCCAAAGAGCACGCCGCACTAAGACCCCCGCCATCACTTTTCGATACTCCGCGCTGCCTCGTAGCAAGGAGTCTCGAGGTTGAGCAGCCTGAGCCGCAAGTTGGGCCACCCGAGAGATGCGGTCTTCATCGGGCGTTCGCCCTACCAGCGCTTCCGCGGCCTCGGCGGCTACAAATGGCGTCTGTGCCACGGGGCCTATCGCTATCCGCGCTCTTTCGACTTTATTCCCCTTGAGCCCCACTATCGCAGCGGCGTTCAAAATGGGCAAGACGAGAGCCCGCCGCTTAGCCAATCGCTCGAAGGCCCCCGCTTCCCCCTTTCCCAAGGCTCTAAACCGCAACTGAGTGATCATGGCCGCGCAAGGGTCGACGGTGCAAAGCCCCACCCCGGCGTAGAGAGTAGCGATGGGGGTCCAGTGGCGCCCTGCTCGCTCCGCCACCTCCACCTCGGCATCCAAGGCGAAGAGGGCTATAGCCCCATCAGCGGCGGGTAGCGCATTCACCACGTTGCCCACCAAAGTCCCCACGTTCCGAATCTGTGGCCCCCCCACCGAACCACACCCCTGGGCCAACACCCCCGCTCGAGAGCGGATCAAGGGTGAGGCCGCCACCTGACCATGGGTCACCTGCGCCCCGATGTATATCAGACCATCCCGCTCCTCGATATAGTCCAAGCCGGGGATGCGAGTTATGTCTACCATTACCTTGGCCGAGCATTGCCCACGTTGGCTCTGGAGGACTAAATCGGTTCCCCCAGCGATGATCCGGGCCTCACCCCCATGGGCCTCCAGCATCTCCAGCGCCTCATCCAGGGAAGCGGGAAAGAGATATTCATCCCACATGTCTTCTCCCTCCCTCTATCAATAAGGCTCTTCCTTTTGGAGCAACCCTTCCGCTCTTCGCAAATCCGCTGGTGTATTGATGTTGAAAAAAGATAGATGCTCTGGATCGAAGACGTCGATCTCTCCCTCTTCGACATAGCGCACTCGCACCCGGGGGTAGAAACTTATGATCCTCAAATCTCCCTTCTCCAGGAGATCCCTCATCGGTTCTAGGCAACTCTTTGCATAGACGGCATGGAGGGGGTGCAGGAGATGTTCCTTGGCGGTTTCCTCCCCCTCCTTAAGGCCTTTCAAGCCACCCCAGGGGACCGCTCGGGGGACCACCACATCGTACTCCGGGGCCATGACCAGCATATACCGAAGAAGAGGGGGTTTAAGAAAGGGCATGTCACAGGCCACAACCAGGCCGTGGGAATGGCTCATGGCGCAGAGCCCGGTATATATCCCCCCCAAGGAACCCTTTCCAGGATAGATATCGGCCACCAGTTTCACCCCCAGGGGTTCATATCTCTGGGTGCGATTGGTGACCAAGATTATCTCCTCGCTCAACCGCGCCAACTTGGAGAGGGTAGCTTCTATTATGGTCCCGCCGCCGGGCATTTTCAAGAACGCCTTATCGGTGCCCATCCGTCGGCTATCACCTCCGGCCAGCACCACGGCGCTCACGGGGTAGGCTGCCCTTTCTGCTCCTTCCATGACAACTCTAATTATACCACAACCAGATAAAGAAAAGGGTGTCCTCATCATGGAGAACACCCCACGAGATCTCGAAAGCGAGGATATTATCCCTGCAAATGTTTCTCCAGATAGGCCACCGCCTCGCCCACGGTGGTTATCCCTTGGGCCTCCTCATCGGATATCTCGCCGCCGAACTCCTCCTCGAAGGCCATGATAAGTTCCACCAAGTCCAGGGAATCGGCTTCCAAATCCTCCCGGAATCTGGCCTCCGGAGTGACCTTCTCCTCGTCGACGCCCAACTGCTCGACGATTATGACCTTCACCTTTTCCAATACGTCGTTTGACACCTTCTCACCCCCTGCTGGATTCATCTCGTAAAGTATACCCATCTTGAGTCAAATGTCAACCCGGCTACGGGCCTTGACAAGGATAGAATAGCCAGATATTCTAATGGTACGAACACCTTGTCCCCCAAAAAGTTACGGAGGCTATATGCACCAGAGGAGAAAAGCCGATCATCTCCGCATCTCTCTGGAGGAAGATGTCCAGTTCGAGGGGTTGACCACCGGTTTTGAGCGGTATCAGTTCATCCACCAGGCCCTTCCGGAGATGGAGTTGAAAGAGGTGGATCTCTCCCTCAGCCTCTTTGGGAAAAGACTAGAGGCTCCCCTCATCATCTCCTCCATGACCGGGGGCATCGAGCCCGCGGAGAGGATAAACCGCAATCTGGCCCGAGCGGCCCAAAAGATGAGGGTGGCCATGGGGGTAGGCTCCCTACGCCCGGCCATCGATGATCCCTCCCTGGCTCGCACCTACCAGGTGCGAGAGGTAGCACCGGATATCCTCCTCTTCGCCAACCTGGGAGCGGTACAACTCAACTACGGCTATGGAGTAGAGGAATGCCGCCGCGCCGTGGAGATGATCGAGGCTGATGCCTTGATTCTACATCTGAACCCCTTGCAGGAGTGCCTCCAGGAGGGGGGCAACACCGACTTCTCTGGGCTCCTGGCCCGGATAGAAAAGGTATGCCACCACCTTCCCCTCCCGGTGATGGTGAAAGAGGTGGGCTGGGGTATCTCGGAGGAGGTAGCCCGGAGGCTGGCCCAGACCGGGGTGGCGGGCATCGATGTGGCCGGGGCTGGAGGGACCTCCTGGAGCGAGGTAGAGAGACACCGGGCCTCTAACGAAGCGATGAAGAATGTAGCCGCCGCCTTCGCCCAGTGGGGGATACCCACCGCTGACTCCATCCGCAGGGCCAGAAAGGGAGCGCCAGAGGTGGCCCTCATCGCCAGCGGGGGGATCCGCACCGGCGTCGATGTGGCCAAGGCTATCGCCCTGAGCGCCGATGCCGCGGCTTTGGCCACCCCCCTCTTAAAGGCGGCCAATGCCTCCTGGGAGGCAGTCATGGAGAAGTTAGACGAGATCATGCGAGAGTTGAGGATCAGTATGTTCTGCATCGGGGCTCGGGACTTGCGACAATTGAAGGAGACGCCCTATCTCAGGGAGCGAGAACCTTAAATGCAGGCTGCTTTGTACGTGACCGCCGTAGAGGAAGAGATACAAGCCCTCTTGGCTGAACAAGACCCTGCCTTGACTCCCTTCTACGGCATGGTGCGATACCATCTGGGCTGGATGAATGAGAACCTCCAGCCCATCAAGGCCCGGGGAGGGAAGCGGATCCGACCCCTCATCTGCCTCCTGGTCTGCGAAGCGATAAGTGGCGACTACCGCCCAGCCCTCCCCGCCGCCGCCGCTGTGGAGTTAATTCATAACTTCTCCCTGATCCACGACGACATCCAGGATGAGAGCCCCAGGCGCCGGGGCCGGGCCACCGTCTGGCATGTTTGGGGGGTGCCCCAGGCGATCAACGCTGGCGATGGGCTCCTGGCCCTGGCTCACTTGGCCCTCCATCGGCTTTCGGCCCCAGGAGGGAGCCCAAAACTCCTGACCCAAGCGACGCAGCTCCTTAACCAAGCCTGTCTCGATCTTTGCGAAGGTCAGTATCTCGACATCGCCTTTCAGGAGCGCACCGATGTTACCCTAGAGATGTATCTCACTATGGCCGGGAAAAAGACGGGCAGCCTCCTGGAGTGCGCTGCCCTCCTAGGTGCTATCCTGGCCACCAGAGAGAAGAGGATCATAGAAGCCTATCGAGGGTTCGCCCGAAATCTAGGGCTCGCCTTCCAGATCACCGACGACCTCTTAGGCATCTGGGGAGAGGAGGAGAGAACGGGAAAAGGGGTGGGAGAAGACATAAAAGCGGGGAAGAAATCGCTCCCCGTGGTCTATGCTTTCGAAGAGGAGAGAAGGCGAGGGCAGAGAAGGCTAGAGGAGATCTATGGAGAGGCAAACCTTGACGCTCTCCTCCCCATTCTGGAGGAACTGGAGGTCAAAGCGCGTTGCCAAGAGAGGGCTCGCCACTTTCAAAAGAGAGCCCTCGAGGAGTTAGAGAGGACAGGTATCGATAACCGGGCCCAAGGACGCCTCAGAGATCTGGCCCTCTTCCTGGTGGAGAGGCGGTTTTAGCCCGGCTCTAGAGGGAGGAACTTCTCAAAGACCTCGTTTCCCAGAAGTCGGCCCCGGGGCGTCAGTCGGATGCCCCTCCCGTTCACCTCCAGAAGCCCCCAGGCCACCAGTTCCCCGAGTTGGGGCCCATAGAGGGTAGAAAGGTCACGCCCAAAACGGTGCTGAAATCCCTCAAACTCTACCCCCTCAGAGAGACGAAGCCCCATGAAGAGCGTCTCCGCTATCTCCAAGGGGGTCTCTATCACCTCCTCCCCTTCCCTCGCACTCTCCCCTGCTTTGAGGCGGCAGATATAGTCCTCCGGCCAGGCTACATTCCAGGATCGCCGCCTCTCATAATAGGAGTGGGCCCCAGCCCCGAAACCTAGATACCCCTCATTGCGCCAGTAGGTGAGGTTATGTCGGCTTTCATAGCCTGGCTTAGCCCAATTGGAGATCTCGTAGTGTCCATAGGCCTCCAGAAGTTCCTCGGCCAAAAGGTACATCTCCGCCGCCAACTCATCCTCCGTCGCCCTCACTTCCCCCCTCTGAACGCGCCTCCAAAGGGGCGTCCCTTCCTCCAAGGAAAGGGGGTAAAGGGAGAGATGCTCAGGTCCGAGGGCTATGGCTCCCTCTAAGGTGGCTCGCCAACGTTTCAGGGTCTGTCCCGGAAGGGCGTAGATCAGATCGAGGTTTACGTTTTCGAAACCCGCTAGGCGGGCCATCTCGTAAGCCTCTCTGGCCTGGGCTGAGGTATGTAGCCTTCCCAGAAGTTGGAGTTCGTCGTCCTGGAGGCTCTGCACTCCGAGGCTCAGACGCCCCACACCCAGATGCCGGAGGCTTTCTAGGTAGCGAAGATCCACCGTCCCCGGATTCGCTTCACAGCACACCTCTGCTCCCTCATCGATAACGAAAGCCTGGACACAGCCCTCCAAGATCCTCTTCAGTTGTTGGAGGCCCAACACGGTGGGGGTGCCCCCGCCCAGATAGATGGTCCGCCCTCGGAGGGGAGAGAACCGGCCACCTGCGATAGCCATCTCCTCCACCAAAGCGTCCACATAATCGTCGTATAGACGTTCCAGCCCAGCGTGGGAGTTGAAGTCGCAGTAGGCGCACTTGGCTTCACAAAAAGGGATATGGATATAAAGGCTGACACTACCCATAGGTTATCTGATTATGACCGCTACAGGAGGCCCTTTTGCCGCCCCAGGTAGAGGATCGCCTCCAGCACCCCGCCGCCGATAGCGCGCGCCTTATCGGAGATGGTGAAACAATACTCCACCAGGCCCCGAGGGTCAACATCGCCCAACTTCATCCCCTCCACCACCTCCACCCCATCGGCGATCATGCCCCTCAAAACCCCTCCGGTAGCCGCCCTCACCGGCTGGGAGCCCACATACCCCACCGTGGCTCCCGCGTCAACTCTATCTCCTATGCGTCGAAGGGCCTGGAAAGTCCCCGCCGAGGGGGCGCGCAAGACCCGCTGGAAGGTATACCCAGCCACCTCCCCGGGGACACCGGTATCGGGCTCCGCCCTACCGGAGAGGATCACCCGCCCCAAGTTGTGGCCTCGGGCCGTCTCCACCACCGCGTGCACATCCAACCCCACCTCGAACCCTGGTCCTAGGCCGATGACTAACGGCGCATCGGTGATCCTAGTCCCCGTGTTCCTCTTAGCCATGATGGCATCGACCAGGACCTCTGGCTCCCACCGAGCAACCACCTGGGCTTGGGGGTCGATGAGGACCGGGATCTCTCCCTTCTCGTGCGTGGCCGAAGCCTCCTCCAAGGAGCCGACCCTCCTGGCTTTCACCCCCTCCACCTCTACAACCCCCGAGTAGATGGCGGTGGCGAAAGCCACTGCGCGACGGATCACTAGAGGCCTGGAGAGTTCGGCGATAACGATCCTCATCCCTGCTCGGTGGAGCCGATGGGCTACCCCCGTACCTAAGTCCCCTCCCCCCTTCACTACCACTTTAATATCCAACTATCTCCTCCCGGGGGTCCCTTAAGGTGAGGCTCAAGCCGATGGCCAGAGCATAGAAGGCCAGCGTGAAAGAGAAAAGGATGCCGAACCCCGCTACCTCCACGATAACTCCTCCCACCGTCGAGGCTAGAAGGGCCATCCCCAAAAGAGTGTTAGTGAACCCCAGATATATCGGCCTCTCGGCAGCAGGGCTGATCTCCAAGAGGAAGTTGATATTCCCGATCCGCGCCCCTGCGGTATAACTCCCCAGGAGGGCAAAAACGACACCGAAGAGGTAGCCTAGACTCCCTGGGGAGAACAGGCCCGATAGATGGGGAATCAAAAGCGCCGAGAGGGGTATGCTCAAACCCACGATGGAAGCGATTTGAATGAGGAGTTTATTGCCTCGCCGATCGCTAATGCGGCTCCAGATCAGGTTGGATCCCACGCTCACCACGGTCATAGCGGAGAGATAAAGCCCCACCATCCCTTCCGGGATCCCCAAACGGTCCCGAGCGTAGAGGATGTAAAAAGGCGTAGCCATCTGGGTAGCCATGAGGCAAAGGCGTAGGGAGAGGAACCGCCGATACCGAGCGTCGTTTTCCACGATCTCCAAGGCGCGCCGGAACTGTTGGAGAAGAGCCACCTCGCCCTCATGAACCGGCTCCACGGGCTCCACAACCTGGGTGAAGAAGAAGAGGGCCACCGATAGCGCCAGAAAGGAAAGGGTGAAAAGGAGGCCGAAGTTAGCGGGGAAGGGGTAACCGCTTTGGTCAAGAGCGTATTTGACTATGAACCCCCCCATGAAGGCTAGGATGCCACCGAAGAAGTTGCGACTCCCAAAGAAAGCCCCCCTCCTGGTCACAGGGATCGCCTTCCCCACGATGTCCATGAAGGATATGCCCGCCACACCGCCCGAGAAACTGAAAACCACGAGGAGGGAGAAGAAGATAGCGAGTAGGAGAAGCCGACTCCCTCCCAGGGTAAAGAGGGCGATGGTGAGGAGCCCCAAACTACCGGCGCGGACGATGGCCGTCGCCGAATAGTATACCTTCTTTCGGGGCCGGTGCTGAACATATCTCGAGGCCACCAACTGGGGGAGGAACCACCCCGCCTCCTGGATAGAAGGGATGAGACCCACCAGGAGATGGGAGTCTGTCAGATATCTCACGAAGAGAGGGAGGACCAAAGAGGGGCTGATTAGAGCGTTGGAAAAGTGGAAGAGGGCGCCGTTTAGTACCCCCAGGATGAAATTCCGCCGCAAATGGCGGATAGCGATGTCGCTACTAGCCTCAAGTTCCTTCACCACAAGGATTATATCACCAGACGACATTTCCCACCAGAGTCCTATTGCCTTCCCTCAGAACCGTCGGTATAATAGCCTTAGAGATGGATGAAGAGAGTTTAGCGGGGGTCTTGCCCCCTGGCAAAAGCCTAGGGGAGCGGTACGAGATTCTGGAGGTCCTGGAACGGGGCCGGGGGAGGTCGCGCTACCTGGCTCGCGATAGCCGCTTCCAAGCCACCACTCGCCTTTGTATCGTCGAAGAGATGATCAACCTCGTATTCGACCCGGCCACCAGTCGGCGTGTGGCAGCCGCCTTCGAACGGAAAGCCAACACCCTCGCCAGCCTCAATCATCCGACTATCCCCACCATCTACGATTACTTCCAGGAGGGGCGGCGGAGTTATCTGGTCTTAGGGCCTGTGGAAGGAAAAGATCTGGAGACTATCATGGAGGAGGCTGAGGCGGGCCTCCCTGAGGCTCAAGTCCTCACTTGGGCGATCCAGATTTGCGACCTCCTCTCCTACTTGCACAAACGCCAGCCGCCTCTCGTCTTCCGCCGACTAGAACCTAGGAAGATAGCGGTGAGAGAGGATGGTCATCTAATGCTCATCGATCTTGACATCATCGAGACCTCTGAAGAGCAAGACCGTATGGAGGGCACGCCGGGCTACGCCGCACCGGAGCGGTATCAAGGGATCGCCGAGCCAGCGAGCGATATCTACGCCTGGGGGGCGATCATCTATCACCTTCTCACCGGACGCGATCCTCGAAAGGATCCTCCCTTCACCTTCCACGAGCGCCCCCTGCGTCAACTCAATCCCTCCATCTCTCCAGAGGTGGAGGCTGTCGTCATGAGGGCCCTGGAATATAAGAGTGAGGATCGGTACCGTTCAGCGGAAGAGATGCAAAAGGAGTTGCTCGCTGTCAGGGCCCAGGAAGAAAGAGCTCCTCCTTTAGCGGTGCAAAGAGAGCCCCTGGCTGTGATTTCGCCCCTCTGGTCTTTCGCCTGCGGCGACGAGGTGCGCTCCTCCCTAGCGGTGGCGAGGGGTATCCTCTTCGTGGGCTCTTATGACGGAAACCTTTACGCCCTCGATGCCCAGCAGGGAGAACCTCTCTGGAAATACGCCGCTCAAGGGGGGATAGCCTCCTCGCCTCTGGTGGCTGACGATCTCGTCTTCTTCGGCTCAGAGGACAGCCTTTTTTACGCCCTCCATATGCGAACGGGGCGGCTAAAGTGGAGCCACCCTACCCAGGGGCCCATCCGTTCCTCGCCCCAGTTAGCCTACGAGCACCTCTTTTTCGCCTCCGACGACGGGCTTTTCTACGCGTTGAGGGCTCGCACCGGGCGAGTAGCCTGGCGCTTCGATGCACAGGCTCCTATCCGCTCCTCCGCGGCTATTTCCGGCGGAACCCTCCTCTTCGGAGACGAGGAGGGTTATCTTTACGCTCTCGACGCAGCCAGTGGTGAGGTGAAGTGGAAGTACCAAGCGGGCGGCAAGATCACCTCCTCCCCAGCCGTCGAGGGGGACCTCATCCTCGTAGGATGTAGAGATAGCCACATCTACGCCCTCGACCTAGAGAAGGGAGGGGTCATCTGGCGGTATCGCACCGAGGCGCCTGTCATCTCCTCTCCCGCTGTGGCAAAGGGGGTTGTATATATCGGCTCCACAGACCACCGGCTCTACGCCCTAGAGGCCAAGACAGGAAAGCCGAAATGGCACTACTCTACCGAGGAAGCCGTCACCTCCTCACCTCGACTGGCCGAAGGAGCGGTCTATTTCGGCTCCATAGATGGCCATCTCTACTGCCTCGATGCCCAGTCCGGCGAACTCCGCTGGCGTTTCCAGACCGAAGGCCCCATCCCCGGCTCCCCAGCCATCTCGGAAGGTGTCGTATATATCGGCTCTCTAGACCACAAGATATACGCTCTACCTACGTGAATGAACCTCAGGAGGTGAAGCATGGCCCATACCGTCATCGTCCACCTGATGAACGAGGACCCTTTACTGGCCGAAACGGAGCGGCCACCCGAGCCCGGCGACGTCTCCATGACCCTCTCCTCCCCCCGGCGGCGCGACGGGAGAAGGCCCCACTACTTGACCCAGGGGGTTACGGAGATCATCCTGCCCATGCACCGGGTCAGTTTCATCGAGGTCATCCCTGAGGAGAAAGAAGAAAAGGAGGAAGAGGTAGTTTTCTACCGCGACTAGGGGCCCTAGGGGAGGCCTTTAGGCCTCCCGCATATCGTTGAGTTCCTCGCCGGGCCAAAGCCCCTGGCCCACATCAGCCAGCCTGCCCCGGTACTTGCCAGGCCGGGGGACAAGCCAACGCTACATTTGAGGAGAAGGGCGAGGACAGACCTCGCTCCTACGGCGCCAACAACCGCATCAGCCCGTCATAGAAACCTATTTTTGGCCCTGGATTTCTAATCCAGGGCCAAAAGGGACCTTCGCCATGAGTAAACAAGAGAACACCCGCTGGGAACGGCGAGCGCGGAAATACCGCAAGCGCCGCTACGGGATGCGTGTCAGTGGGCGTTCGGTCAGAGATGTTCTTTTGCGCCTCATCGGCAGAAAGGCGGCGGCAACAAGCGAGGGCAAGAAGCCACCCTTCCCTCGGGATCCTGTAAAGACGGGCAAACGGAAAAGACGGAAGAAGCGAAGGTGAAAACTACCGCCTAAAACCTCCATCCCCCCTTACAGTACCAGGATTGGAGCCTTTCCCATCCCTCGGGATCCCTGCGGGACAGGGATCCTGTAAGGATAGGGATAAGCGGTACAAGCGCAGCCCTTCTATGCTAGACTCCTAATGCCCGCTTCCCCCTCTCATCTCCTTATCATCTCCCGTGCTATCTCGTTATGTCGAGCGATGATAGGCTCGATCTCCATGGAGGTCAAGCGGCCCTCCTCCACCACCAGCCGACCGTTGACCATGGAGAAATCGACCTTCGCCGGGGCGCAGAAGACCGCCGCCGCAACCAGGTCCCCAGCCCCCGCGTACTCCAGCCTATTCACATCGATGGCGATCAAGTCCGCCGCCTTGCCCACCTCCAAAGAGCCGATATCCTCCCGACCTAGGAGTTGGGCCCCACCCAAGGTAGCCATCTCCAAGGCACATCTAGCGCTGAGCGCCTGGGGGCCTCCTTTCACCCGCTGGAGGAGCATAGCCATCCGCGCCTCGGCCAACATGTGGCCGGAGTCGTTGGAGGCGCTCCCGTCCACCGCCAGCCCCACCTTCACCCCCTCCCGGAGCATCTTCCGCACCGGGGCAATGCCCGAGCCCAACAGCATGTTGGAAGTGGGGCAGTGAGCCACTCCCGTCCCTGTCTGCGCCAAGAGCCCTATCTCCTCATCGTTGAGATATATGCCGTGGGCGTAAGATACATCTTCGCCTACCCAGCCCAGATCCGCCGCATACTGGACGGGGCGACAACCGTACCTCTCTAAGCAGAACTCCTCCTCATCCAACGTCTCCGCCACATGGGTATGGAGACGAACGCCGTAACTCCTCGCCAACTCGGCCGAGGAGCGCATGAGGTCGGCGCTCACGGAAAAGGGGGAACAAGGGGCAATGAGCACACGGCACATAGAATAGGGCTCTGCATCGTGGTGTCCCTCTATTACCCTCCGACAGTCGGCCAGGATAGCCCCCTCGTCCTCTACCACCTCATCCGGCGGCAAGCCGCCCTCCGACTCCCCCAAAGACATGCTCCCTCGACAGGGGTGGAAACGGATGCCCAGTTCCCGAGCTGCCCAGATCTCGTCCTCCAACCGAAGCCTATTGGGAAAGATGTAGAGGTGATCCAGAGAGGTCGTGCAGCCGGAAAGCAAAAGTTCCGCCAAGCCGATGAGAGCGCTAACGTAGACCCCCTCTGCGGTCAAGTTGGCCCAGATGGGGTATAAGCTTTTCAGCCAGTCGAAGAGGGGAGCGTTTTGGGTAGCGGGAAGACAGCGGGTCAGGGTCTGATAGAGGTGGTGATGGGTGTTCACCAGGCCCGGAAGTATCATCTTTCCCCGGGCGTCGATCACCCTCTCCGCCCCCTGGGGCACCTCGGAGGTGGGCCCCACAGCCACGATGCGGTTTCCCTCGATGAGAATCGATCCCCCCCTTATCTCCCGCCGCTTCTCATCCATGGTCACCAAAAGTTCTGCCTCTCTTACCAGCAAACTAGCCATTTTCCACCTCCCCAAGTTGTGGTAAACTCACTTCGGTAGACTAAGCAGTTCTGGAAAGGAGAAGAAGGTGGTTGAAAGAGAGCATCCCGACTCCTTATGGTTAGATGGCCAAATCATACCTTGGGATGAGGCCACGCTGCATATCACCGCCCTAGAGTGGGGAGCCGTCGCCTCGGTCTACGAGGGCCTGAGAGCCTATCGCCATCCCCGTACCGGAACCCTCTACCTTTTCCGCCTTGATGACCATCTAGCCCGCTTCGCCGACTCCATGAAGATGATGCGTATGGACCCCGCTTTTCACCCCAGGATCTGAAGGAGGCTATCCTGGCCCTCCTCCGGGCCAACAACATCAAGGATGATGCCTACATCCGGCCTTTCGCCTTCTTCGAGGACTTGTACCTCTTCCACCCCTCCCCAAAGATGGCCCCCACCCACATCCTCATCACCGCTAGGCCTTTCGGTTCTCATTTGAAAACAGGCTATGAAGTCCACTGCCGCATCTCCTCTTGGGCCCGGATCTGCGACAACATCATGCCCCCTCGGGCGAAGGCAGTGGCCAACTACCAGAAGAACAGTTGGCTGGCTACCACCGAGGCTGGCTTGGACGCTTACGGCGGCGCCATCCCCCTCACCGAGCGTGGTAAGGTATCCGAAGGGCCCGGGGCCTCTCTGATGTTAGGGCGACAGGACAAGGTAATCACCCCTCCCGTTACCAGCGGTATCCTGGAGAGCATCACCCGTCCTACCTTGATAGAACTCCTGAGCGAGGTCCTAGGGATGGAGGTGGTGGAGAGGGAGGTGGACCGCACCGAACTATATGTCGCCCAAGAAGCCTTCTTCTGTGGCACGGGGGAGGAGATAACTCCCATAGTCTCTGTAGATCGGCTGCCCGTAGGCGACGGAGAGGTGGGCCCCTTCACCAAGAAGGTCATCGATCTCTACCACGACCTGGTGAGAGGGATAGACGAACGCTGCCCAGAATGGCGAACCCCTATATAAAGGCTGCGACAAACCATCGTGGCGGCCCCTGATTTTAGCGTCACGCGCCCCGGACTCGGCTTAGGCTCAGTTAGCCAACTACCTATTTCACGCCTCCCCCACCCTCGATTTCAAGTAGGCCTCTACGAACTCATCTATCTCCCCATTGAGAACGGCCTCCACGTCTCCCACTTCGTAGCCTGTCCGATGGTCTTTCACCATCGTGTAGGGGTGGAGGACATAGGAGCGGATCTGATTCCCCCAGCCCGCCTCCACATGCTCCCCTTTCAGCCGCGCCTGCTCCTCCTCCCGCTTCCGTAACTCCAACTCCAAGAGGCGAGAGCGGAGTACCTTCATGGCCATGGCCTTATTCTGGGACTGGGAGCGCTCGTTTTGGCAGGCGGCCACTACCCCCGTCGGCAGGTGGGTGATCCGCACCGCGGTGCTCGACTTCTGGACATGCTGGCCCCCGGGGCCAGAAGCGCGAAAGGTCTCGATGCGCAGATCGTCAGGGTTTACCTCTATCTCCACTTGATCCTCGATAGCGGGCATCACCTCCACCAGGGCGAAGGAGGTATGGCGCCTATGGGCCGCGTCGAAGGGGGAGAGACGCACCAAGCGATGAACTCCCCGCTCGGCCTTCAGATAACCATAAGCGTACCGCCCGCTCACCTCTATGGTGGCGCTCTTCAATCCCGCATCCTCTCCAGCCGAACTATCGAGGATGCGGCTCTTATGATCTCGCCTCTCGGCCCACCGCAGATACATCCGCAGGAGCATCTCCGTCCAATCCTGGGAATCGGTGCCCCCTGCGCCAGCGTGGACGGCCAAGATAGCGTCGTGGTCGTCGTACTCTCCACCCAAGAGGAGCCTGAACTCTAGACGTTCCAGTTCCTTCGCCACCTCTCCCACGTCAAGGGCTATCTCATCGGCCAGGGACTCGTCTCCCTCGCTGGCCACCAACTCCAGGAGACCTCTCAACTCCTCCACGCGATGAGCCAGCGCCTTCCAAGGCTCCACCTCCTCTTTCAAGGCGGAGAGCCTCTGCATCGCCGCCTGGGCCTGGGCTTGGTCTCGCCAGAAGTCGGGTTTCTGGGACCCCCGCTCCAGCCGCGCGATCTCCTTCTGCTTGCCCCCTAAGTCAAAGACGCTCCTTTATCTTGCTGATCCGCCGCTCCAACTCGTCTAACTCATCCATCTGCTCCTCCTTATCACTACTCAGTGAAGAGCCCCTCCACAAACTCTTCAGCGTCGAACTCCGCCAGATCCTCCAACCTCTCCCCTGTGCCCACATACTGGATGGGAATGCCCAACTCCTTGGCTATGGCGAAGACTATCCCCCCCTTGGCCGTCCCATCCAGTTTGGCCACAAATACCCCCGTCACCTCCACTGCCTCTTGGAAATACTTAGCCTGGGTCAAGGCGTTCTGGCCCGTCGTGGCATCTAAGACCAAGATCACCTCCTGGGGCGCTTCTGGGATCCTCCCTGCCGCCACACGACGCAACTTTTTGAGTTCCTCCATGAGGTTATATTTGGTGTGGAGGCGGCCAGCGGTGTCTATGATCAAAAGATCGGCGTCCCTTGCCTGGCCAGCCTCGATAGCGTCGTAGACCACAGCCCCAGGGTCGCCGCCTGGCTGGTGGGCCACCACATCAACGCCCAACCGCTGGCCCCAGATCTCAAGTTGGTCGATGGCCGCTGCCCGGAAGGTGTCTGCCGCCGCCAAGAGCACCCTCCGCCCCCTATCCTGATGATAATGGGCTAATTTGGCGATGCTGGTCGTCTTTCCCGACCCGTTCACCCCCACTACCAGGATCACCCAGAGGCCATCTTCCTCGTATCTAGGGCCCTCTTTAAGGGTAACCACCCGTTTCAGGTCGCCCTTGAGCATCTCCCAGATGGCTCTCGCCTCCCGCACCCCCTCTCTATCCACCCGTTCCCGCAACCGTTCGATCAAGGCTACTGTCGTCTCCACACCCACATCGGCCTGGATAAGGAGTTCTTCCAGTTCCTGCCAGAGAGCCTCCTCCACCTCACCCCGGGCCAAGAGCCCCCTGATCCTCCCGAAATAGGAGTGCCGGGTTCGAGTTAGACTTTGTGGAACCTTCTTCCCAAACACCTTCCTACCCCTTGCTAAATTATACCTCAAATAGGAGCCCACACAAAGAGCCCCTCTAGTCGAGAGCACCATATTATGCTATAATTTCCCACGGAGGGGAAGGTGTCGGAGGAAAAAGCGACCGTCGATGTAGTGATCCCGGTCTATAACGAGGAAGGGGTGCTGGAGCAGAGCATCTCTACCTTGGTGGCGTTCCTGCACGCCCGCTGCCCTTACGATTGGCGGGTAGTGATCGCCGATAACGCCTCCACAGATCGAACCTTAGAGGTAGCCAAGAGGCTCACTGAGCGGATCCCGGAGGTGGAGTTCGTCCACCTGGATGAGAAAGGCCGGGGACGGGCCCTGCGACACGCTTGGATGGAGAGCGAGGCTGATGTGGTCAGTTACATGGATGTGGACCTTTCCACCAATTTGGAGGCTTTTCCTCCCCTCATCGAGGCCTTGATCAGCGGCGGCTACCATCTGGCCATCGGCTCCCGCCTCCAGAGAGAGTCGGTCATCGCCCGACAACTGAAGCGGGAGATCCTCTCTCGGGGCTATAATCTGCTCATCAAACTCTTCTTCTTCAACAACTTCTCCGACGCCCAGTGCGGTTTCAAAGCCCTAACGCGTCAGGCGGTAACCGAACTGCTCCCCCTAGTCAAAGATCAAGGCTGGTTCTTCGATACCGAACTCCTCCTGCGAGCCGAACAGAAGGGGTATGAGATCTTCGAGGTTCCGGTGGAATGGATCGAGGATCTCGATACCCGAGTCAACATCCTCCAAACGTCGCTAGATGATCTGAAGGGCCTCATCCGAGTCCGGTTCACAAGAGCATGACTCTTTCTCACCTAGATGCCCAAGGGCGAGCGCGCATGGTAGACGTAGGGAAGAAGCCCGACACGAAGCGGGTCGCGGTGGCTAAAGGTCGCGTGGTGATGACCCCCCAGACCCTCGAACTCATCCGCAAAAACGAGATAGCCAAGGGAGATGTCTTAACCGTGGCTCAGGTGGCGGGCATCGCCGCCGCCAAGCGGACCAGCGAACTCATCCCCCTGTGTCACCCCCTCCTCTTAACCAACATAAGCGTTGACTTCGACCTTCAAGACGATGCGATAGAGATCAGGGCCATCGTAGAGGCTACGGGCAAGACGGGGGCGGAGATGGAGGCTCTCACCGCGGTCACCGTATCAGCCCTCACCATCTACGATATGTGCAAGGCCCAAGACAGGGCCATGCGCATCCAGGATGTGCGCCTAGTCAAAAAGAGTGGGGGGAAGAGCGGAGATATCGTCCTAGAATGAGGTTCAGCTTTCGCTGCCCCGACTGCGCCAAAGCCCCAGGCGATCTGCGAAGGTGGCGCTGCGAATGCGGCGCACCGTTCGCTTTAGATGATAGCCTCCCCTTCTCCAGAGAGGCCATCGACACCGACATCCCTGGCCTGTGGCGGTATGGAGCCATGCTGCCCGTCACCAAGATCATCTCCCTAGGCGAGGGAGAAACCCCTCTCGTTGAGGTTGAACTCTACGCACAGAAAGTCGCCTGCAAACTCGAGTACCTGGCCCCCACCGGCTCCTTCAAAGATAGAGGCACAAGCGTCCTCGTGAGCGCCCTCGCGGAGATGGGGATAAAACGGGTGGTGGAGGACTCCTCGGGGAACGCCGGAGCCAGCCTGGCCGCCTACTGCGCCCGCGCCGGTATCGAGGCCCAAATATACATCCCCGCCCACGCCTCCCCTGAGAAACTGGCCCAGATCGAGGCCTACGGCGCCAAAC
>JAUVHF010000038.1 GCA_030593425.1 Anaerolineales bacterium | reverse complement strand
AAGAACGATAATCGCTTCGTCGAACAGAAAAACGCAACCCTGGTGCGAGCCTACCTGGGCTACGATCGGCTCGACTCCGTCGCACAAACCAATGCCATCAACCAGCTCTACGAAAAGATGTGGCTCTACTACAACCTCTTTTCCCACAGGGATCCTTGACGGACAGCCGGTCATGCGCCTCACAGAGAAAACCTTGGTCTCTGCCGATGGCCAACCTTCACGGATCAAACGCCGCTTCGACCAAGCTCGAACCCCATTCGACCGCCTAACTGAAACCGATGTGATCTCTGAAGAACAAAAGGAGCAGCTTCGAACTTTTCGTGACCAGGTCAACCCTCGACGGTTGCGTCAAGAGATTTACGACCTAATTGATCATATCTTTCGCTTGCCTGGTGCCCTTCCAGGGGAGACGGAGGACGTTTACAAAACGCTATCTACACCTATTCAGAGCCAGAAAGGAGAGGGCATCCCGGTAACATTATCATTTGAAAGAACCATCTCCGTTCGGTAACATTATCATTTGACTTGACACGGATTGTCAAGCCGAATGCCGTAGTTATCACTTTACATATTATTACGCAACAGGCTAGAGATACCGGGGGGTTGACAAATGGGGCAAGACGATGTACACTAGCAGAGTAGATATGACAGGATGACAAGATAAAGGGTGGACGATGATACAGGATTACCTCTCTGCACCAAAAGTCATTCGGCGGGATAGCCCTGTCCCCTTCTACTATCAGCTCGAAGAGTTCTTAAAAGAGCAGATCGAAAACGGGACATGGAAACCAGGGCAGCAGATCCCGTCAGAAGCAGAACTCTGTGAAGCCTTCGATGTCAGTAGAACAGTGGTCCGACAGGCACTGAATGAGCTTGTCCACGAAGGCCTATTGTATCGGAGGAAGGGAAAGGGCACCTTCGTGGCCGAGCCAAAAATCCGTGAGAGTCTAGTTCAACACCTCACGGGTTTTTATGAGGATACGGTGGCCCTAGGATTGCAACCTTCGACGAAGGTGCTGGGACAGAAAGTTATCCCTGCACCGTCGAAAATTGCAGATGGGCTGGGCATAAGAGGGGGCGAGCCGGTGCTCATGATCGATCGCTTGCGGTTTGTCGATGGTGAGCCGATCGTTCTAGTGATCACTTATGTCCCCCAGAAAATCTGCCCTGAGCTTATTAACGAGGATCTTTCTACCCAATCCTTGTACGCGATATTGGAGCAAAAGTACGGGTTAGAATTGGTCTATGGCCGTCGCACGTTGGAAGCTGTGGCTGCCACAGAAGAAGAGGCCAAGCTCTTAGAGATCGACGAGGGGGACCCCATAATTCTGCTGAGGAGCATCAGCTACCTGAAGGATGGCCGACCTATTGAGTACTTCAAAGCAAGGCACCGGGGCGACAGGAGCCGGTTTGAGGTGGAGCTCGTGCGCCCCGGACAAGCAGAGGAACTTTCACCCGAGGATATTTTGTCTTTCAAGAATCTGCCTAGAAGCAATGCCTTCAGTTGATAGGTATATTCAGAAGTAACACATCCTGCTAGGCAACGGGCGGCTACTGTCAGGGTTTGACTCTTGGCAATTTGGTGATTGAAGGCGGGTATCCAGCTGCTGAGTTCAGAGCACAAAATACCTTGACGTCCTTTGAGGACCGTCTATACATCTTTGGTCGAGGGAAGTTCAGAGAAAGGGGGTGAGGGAAGGGGGCGATTACCAGATGAGGCAGGAAGTACCACTATCTCAAAAGGAGGAGGAAGGAAACATGTCTAGCAGATTGCGCTGGGCGAGTATGGTTGGGTTTATGGTCCTCTTGGCGTTAGTTGTGGCATCGTGTGCGCCGGCGGCGGCACCGACTCCCGAGGTGATCGTGGAGACGGTGGTGGTTGTGGAGACCGTCGAAGTCCCGGTGGAGGTCACGCCGGCTCCGCCGCCAGCGGCGCCGTGCCCCGATAGCATCGTCATCTGTTGGACCCCGCCCGACATAACAGGCGTCTTCAGGACGGCGACCGACTTCTTTAACCTCTCGGCCTTGGATGCCCGAATCGCGGAGATCAACGTCTCTCTCGTCTCTCAAGCGCCTACCAGCCACATAGCCTTCGGAGCCCAAGTGGCCATCATTGAGGACTTCGTGGCCAGAGGGTGCGATGTTATCGCCATCTCCCCCATCGAGGTGGAGGTGGTCATCCCGGCCATCCAGAAGGCCAATGAGGCTGGCATCCCGGTGATCATCGTCAACTTGCTGGAGCCTATCGCTGGTGTGGATGTGGCCTCCTACATCGGCTTCGACAACACCTTAGCCGCCAGGATCTCCGCCTTCGCCCTGGTGGACTACTTTGGAGGGCCAGGCGTCCTGGGCACCGGTCGCGAGGTCGAAGTCGAGCCTGACACCTATCTAGACCTGGCCTGGTGGGAGGAGGTCTACGAGACCATCACCGATGATGAGAGGGCTGCGGTCGAGGCCAAGGTGGCCATCATCGAGGGCATCGCCGGTGGCTTCTTCTCCACGGCGCGAGTGAACGGCTTCCATAGTGTGGTCGATGAGTTCCCGGGCATCGAGGTCGTGGGCATGTTGGCCGGCGATTGGAACCGGGAGAAGGGGATCGGGGCCGCCGAGGACTTCCTGACGGCTAACCCTGATCTGGACGGCATCTGGGCCGCCTCCAACGAGATGGGCCTGGGGGCCATGCTGGCCTCCGAGGCCGTTGGCCGGCTGGAGCTAGCCGGGGAAGGTCCGGTGCTAGGTGATGGTAATGTAGCCATCTTCACCAACGACGTCACGCCCGAGTCCGCCGACAGGGTGGCCGAAGGGAAGATGGTAGCCGAGACCACCCATGGCTTCCCAGACTGGGGTTGGTATGGAACCGAGTTCGGGGTGACCATGGTCTGCGGTGGGGAGGTTCCCCAGATCTTCGATATCCGGCCGCGGACCATGTATCAGGAGAACGCGCGCCTATTCTACCCCCAGCCTGCGCTGGAGCCCATCGACTGGGAGACCATCAAGGAGGGCGGGTCGCCTCGCATGTAGTAGCGAGTATGCTGACCCTGGGACGACAAGGAAGGATCGCCTCTTTCAGGGGCGATCCTTCCCCCCGAATGGGACTAGACGTACGGAAGGAAGGATGAGACTAGCCGGTAAAGCCGCTATCATCACAGGTGCAGGCGCAGGGATCGGCCGGGCCACCGCTCACCTCTTCGCCGAGGAGGGAGCCGAGGTTGTGGTCGTCGATTGTGACTCAGAGGCGGGGACAAAGACCGTTAGACTCATTGAGGAAAACGGGGGCGCGGCCATATTCCTTCAAGTGGATGTGTCGAAAGCCGCCGATGTGAAGAGGATGGTGGAGAGAACGGTCGAGAGGTACGGTAGACTCGACATCTTGGTGAACAATGCTGGGATCTACACACAAGGCGATGTGGTGGAAGCCGCGGAAGAGGAATGGGATCGGATTCTGGATGTTAACCTGAAGGGGGTCTTCCTCTGTTCTAAGTACTCTATCCCTGAGATGATCAAGGGTGGAGGCGGGTCTATCGTTAACATCGGGTCTGAGGCCGGAATCGTCGGCATCAAGAACCAGGTAGCCTATAACGTATCGAAGAGCGGGGTCATAGCCCTAACCAAGAGTATGGCCCTTGATTTCGCACTCCATAATATCAGGGTCAATTGCCTTTGCCCGGGCAGGACCTTGACCCCATTGGTGGAGAACGTGATCGCCGAGGCTCAAGATCCGGAGAGTACCCGGCGTGCCCTGGAAGAAGATCGCCCCTTGAAGAGAATGGGAAGGCCAGAGGAGATAGCCGCGGGGATCCTCTTTCTGGCCTCCGATGAGTCCCCTTACGCCACGGGTTCGATACTCTCTATAGATGGGGGTTATACAGCCCAATAGGGGTTCTCAATTTGCGGGTGAAGCTAAGCAATGATAGAATATAAATAGGAACATAGTCCCTATTTCCCCTGTAGGAGATTTCATCCAGCAAGGAGGTTGCGCAAGCGATGTCTTCTTCACTTATCTTGCGGACTGAGGCTCTTGATAAGAGCTACCCGGGCGTCCACGCCCTCGATCACGTGGATTTCGACCTCTACGAGGGAGAGGTCCATGTTCTTCTAGGCGAGAACGGTGCGGGCAAGTCAACCTTCATGAAGATCATCAGCGGCTCTCTGCCGAAGGATAGTGGTCGGATTTTCCTTCGTGGCCAGGAGGTCGACATCGTAAGTCCGCAGCATGCTCGGGAATTGGGGATAGGCATGGTTTATCAAGAACTGAGCGTCATCCCTGGTCTTAGTGTAGGGGAAAACATCTTCCTGGGCAGACTCCCCAAGCGCAAACCGTTCGGGACTGTTGATTGGTCCGAAGCGAGGTCGCAGGCTAAGAGGCTCCTGGATGATCTAGGTGTTGATATCGACCCCGGGGAGCGTGTCGGCAACCTCGGCATCGGCGAACAGCAGTTGACCGAGATCGCCAAGACTTTGTCCATGAAGGCCCGGGTCGTGCTGTTAGATGAGCCCTCATCGGCCCTATCCGATGAGGAGCGAGAGCGGCTCTTCACCATCATGCGAGGGCTTCAAGAGAAGGGGGTGGCGATCATCTATGTCTCCCACCGGTTAGTCGAGATTCCCCAGGTCGCCCAGCGAGTGACCGTCCTTCGTGACGGCGTGAAGATAGGCACCCTCCTGGTGGACGAGGCGGACGAAGCCACCTTGATTCGGATGATGGTGGGCAGGGAGCTTGGCGAACAATACCCCAAGGAGAGGATAGAACGGGGTAGGGAACTCTTGAGGGTTCAAGGTTTGACGGTGAAGGGTGTACTGAACGGTCTCAACCTGAGCCTGCATGAGGGTGAGATCCTGGGGATCTTTGGCGTGTTGGGGGCGGGGCGCACAGATTTCGCTCGCGCTCTCTTTGGAGTTGATCCGATTGATAGCGGCGAAGTCTTTCTCGACGGGAGGAAGGTCGAAATCTCCTCCCCCTCGGAGGCGATCGATCTAGGCCTCGGTTATGTCACCGAGGACAGGAAAGATGGGCTCGTGCCCCGGCTGGCCATCCCGGCCAACATCACTTTGGCCAGTCTAAAAAAGATGACTCGATTGGGCTTCCTCAAGCACGATGAAGAAAGAGCATCGGCAGAGAAATACGTCGAGGAGTTGGATATCCACACACCCAGGTTGAGCCAAATGGTCGAGTTCCTCAGCGGCGGCAATCAGCAAAAGGTTGCCTTGGCCAAGTGGTTGTGCAGCCAGGCGAAGATCTTGATTCTCGACGAGCCCACCAGAGGGATAGATGTGGGGGCCAAGGTGGAGGTCTTCCGTTTGATGAACGACCTGGCCAAACAAGGGGTGGGGATTATCATGATCTCCTCCGAGTTGCCAGAGGTCTTGGCTATGGCTGACCGTATTCTGGTGATGGCTGATGGCTCCTTCGTAGCCGAATATGAAGGAGGCCAGGCATCCGGGGAAGATCTCATGAGAGATGCTGTAGCCGGATAGGAAAGGAGCAGATATATGGCTGAAAAGCCTTCGGGATCGAGCATTTCAGGCCTGGGACGGGTCAAGACATGGGTAGCCACACCTCAACTGAGGGTACGGCTTGGGATCAGAGCCACACTGGTGTTCGCTGTGGTTATATTTGTCTACTACGTCTCGACGGCACCCCGCTTCTTCAGCGTTGTCAACGTAAGTAACGTGGGAGCGCGAACAGCCCCGGGCATCATCGTGGCCGTGGCCCAGACGATGGTCATCATCTCGGCGGGCATCGACTTGTCTGTAGGGGCCATCCTCGCCTTTTCAGGCTCCTTGGTTTCGGTAGCCTATTGCTATTGGGGCCTCCCCGTTTGGCCGGCAATGCTGCTTGGTCTGGCAGCAGGGGCCCTGCTGGGTTTCCTCAACGGCCTGATCATCACCAAGGGAAGGATCCCCGATTTCATCGCTACCCTGGGGATGATGGGCACAGCCCGTGGCGTAGCCCTCATCCTGACCGGCGGGTTGCCCGTCCCCTCCCACCTGACAGCCGTTACCCTCAAGGCTTATCTGCCTCGGGAGGTCATCTGGATGGGGAGCGGGAAACTCCTCGGCTTCCCAGTAGGGGCCCTCATCGGCTTGCTGGTCGTGGCTGCCGGTTGGGTGATCCTGACGCACACCGGATTTGGACGTGCCATATTCGCCGTTGGCGGGAATAGGGAGGCAGCCAGGGTCTCGGGCATAAATGTTGACCGCACCAAGATCATGGTCTACACCCTCGCGGGGTTGCTGTCAGGGCTGGCTGGCCTGGTGCTGGTGGGACGTATGAACTCCGCCAACGCCTTGATGGCAGACCCAGCGAACTTGGAAAGCATTTCTGCCGTGGTCATCGGAGGAACCAACCTCTTCGGTGGCGAAGGTGGCGTCATCGGCTCATTGCTCGGCGCTCTCATCATGGGCATCCTGAGCAACGTTTTGAACCTACACAATATGCAAGACTTCGCCCAGCGGGTGGTCATGGGCTTGCTGATCATCGGGGTAGTCCTCTTCGATCAACTGCGAAGAAGGTACGGCGCTTGAGTCTCGTTCATTCTGGTCATAGAAGCGGGTTTCTGTTGGGGGGTCTCTTGAGGAGACGCAAGGGGCACCCCCACTTTTCTCCTCATTTAAACGGCAACCGAAGCGGTCTGGTTGAGGAAAGGATCAGGCCATGAAGTATTCCATCAGTAACTGGATCTATGCCCACGAACCCCTGCGTGTCACCTTTCAACGCCTGCAAAGGTATGGCTACGACGGCGTGGAACTGGTGGGCGAGCCCGAGCGCTATGAGATCCAGGAGGTCAAAGGGCTCTGCCAGGAGCTCGGGCTCTCCGTCCTCTCGGTCCTCGGCTGGTCTATCTGGCCCTTGGAAAGGGACCTGGCTCATCCAGACCCCCAGATGCGCCAGAAGGCCCTGGACTACGCCGCCCAATGTGTGGACCTGGCCGCAGGCGTAGAGGCCCCCATAGTGGTGGTCATCCCCGCCTCGGCGGGAAGAACCAGCCCCATCGGCCAGCCGGATAGTGAGGAGGCCTGGAAAGAGGCGGTGGCTAGGGAATGGAGCTACGCCGTGGAATCGGTGCGGAAAGCGGCCACCTACGCCGAGGAGAAGGGCGTGCTTTTGGCTATCGAGCCCATCAACCGCTACGAGAGCTTCCTGGTCAACAGCGCCGCTCAAGGGCTCCGCTTCGTTCAAGAGGTGAACTCCCCGGTGGTCAGGCTTCACCTGGACACCTTTCATATGAACATAGAGGACCCAGACCCGGCCGAGGCGATCCGGGAGGCCGGGAGCCTCCTGGTAAACATGCACGTCTCCGATAGCCAACGGGGGCCGGTGGGCCACGGGCACACCGATTTCGCGGCCATCATGAAAGCCCTAAAGGAGATCGACTATCAGGGCCCCCTGACTATGGAACCCCTGCCCCCAGAGCCCAACGCCCTCCTGGCCGCGCGTATGGAGAGGCATAAGCCCCTGAGGGACGCCTACGCTGAAGAATGCATCACCCGGCTGCGAGCCTACGAGAAAGCGGCCAGTTGATTCTTCCAGGGGTCTGACTATGAACTATTCCATTAGCAACTGGATCTACGGTGATGAGCCCCTGCAGGAGACCTTCGAGCGCCTGAAAAGGTACGGCTACGATGGAGTGGAACTCATGGGCGAGCCTTGCCTTTACCGCGTGGCGGAGATCCAAGGGCTTTGTCAGGAATTCGGCCTTCGGGTTCTCTCCATCGCTGGCATCTACCCCTGGCCCACCGAGGAGAGGGACTTGGCCAACCCTGCCCCCGAGATAAGGGAGAGGGCTGTCAAATATCTGCGAGAGTGTATAGGCCTCGCTGTGGATGTAGGCGCGCCACTGATCATCGTCATCCCCTCGGCCGTGGCCAAGACCGCCCCCGTCGGTCAATTCGACACCGAGGATGCCTGGGTGGAGGCGGCAGAGCGGGAGTGGGCCTACGCTGTGGAATCGGTGCGGAAAGCGGCCACCTACGCCGAACAGAAGGGCATGCTTTTGGCCATCGAGCCCATCAACCGGTACGAAACCTTTCTGGTCAATAACGTGGACCAGGGGCTCCGTTTCGCCTCCGAGGTGGGGTCAAGGGCGGTAAAACTCCACCTCGATACCTTCCATATGAATATTGAGGAACCGGATCCCGCCGGGGCCATCCGCAAGGCCGGAGACCTCCTGATCAATGTACATATCGCCGATAGCAACCGGCAGGCGGTGGGCTACGGCCATACCGACTTTAAGGCCATAATGAGAGCCCTCAAGGAAATCGACTACCAAAGAGCCTTGACTCTGGAGCCCTTGCCGCCCGTGCCGGACCCCTACATCGCTGCGAGGCTAAAGCGCTATCGACACCTTCGGGATCTCTATGCGGAGGAGTGTATCGTCCATCTTCGCCAGTATGAGAGAGAGGTCTAAGGGCATCAGCCTGCTATTATCTTATTGGACAGGATCTGCTTCATCTGCCATCTGGGAAAAAGGGTGGAGTTTAGCAAGGAATGGAGGTTGACAGAATGAAGAGATGCCTGGTGCTTTTCCTGCTTGGGGTGTTTATCCTGTCGGCCTGTGCACCGACAGGTACCTTTCAGCAAGAATGGCCTAAGCCAGCCGCAACTTTCACGCCCGAAACGGGTGAGGGTGGTCGGCCCACGCCAACACGCCTCTTCGAGTGCGTTTCCTGGAAGTCGGCGCCAAACTATGTAGGCCAATCACAATGTGTCGAGGGACCCGTCCTCCGTGTTGACAAGTCGGAGGAAGCTTACCTCGTGATTTTGAGTAACGAACCAGGCTCGTTTTATGGCGTTTCGTTTGACCTCGATCTATCTGACTTGGCCGGCAAGAAGTGTGTGCGGATCGTAGGGACGATTGAGACCCATAAAGGCCGACCGGCGATCATCATCAAGAGCCGTGATCAGATATTGCCTTGTTTGGGGAAGGAATAGCAAAGGAGAAGGTGCCTCAGGGTGATCCCATGCAGAAGATATCACGGCATCAATTGCTAGAGGGCGTCGCGCCTGAGCCTGTGTGCTTTTTGGGGGGACCTTGTCTTCCCTGAGTGCGAGCCCTGGACGCCCTTCTGTTATCTGAGAGGAATTGAACCGTGAACCCTGTGAAGGTATGCGTCATCGGTGTCGGGCGTGCAGGTATGGTGCACGCTACGAACCTCAAGAACAACGTGCCAGGAGCCTCCCTGGCGGCCGTCGTGGACGCCGATCTGGAATTGGCTGAGGAGAGGGCAAGGGATCTGGGTGTTGACCTTTTTTTCTCGGATATCTACGAAGCCTTAGACAGGGTGGAGATCGATGCTATCTGCATCACCACGCCCACCTTCACCCACGCCGAGATCGCCATCGCTGCAGCCAGAGCAGGGGCCCACATCCTCTGTGAAAAACCCATGGCCCTGACCCTGGAGGAAGCCAATGACATGATCCAGGCTGCTGACGAGGCAGGGGTCAAACTACAAGTCGGCTTCATGCGCCGCTTCGACCCTGCCTTCATCGCCGCCAAGGAGCGCCTAGATAGAGGCGACATCGGGCGCCCCATGCTCATCCGTAGTCTCACCCGCGGGCCGGGACTGCCTCCGCGGTGGGCTTGCGACCCGTGCACCAGCAATGGTATGTTAGCCGAGGTGAACAGCCACGATTTCGATACCATCCGCTGGCTGGCGGAAAGCGAGTTCGAGAGGATCTACGCAGAGGCCAACACCCTCAAGTGCTTCGACCTCAAGGAAGAGTTCCCTGATTTCTACGACAACGCTATAGTCTCCCTCCGCATGAAGAACGGAACCCTAGGAATGATAGAAGGTAGCTGTCCTGTGGGCTACGGTTACGATGCCCGGGCGGAGGTTTTGGGGAGCGAGGGAGTGATTCTCGTCGGCGAACTACAGGACACGGCCGTGGTAAGTTGCACGAAAAGGACTGGCCTCGTGGCCTCCAACTTCCCCGGATGGCGAGACCGGTTCCGAGAGGCCTATATAGCCGAGGCTCGCCACTTCGTGGAATGCATCATAGAGAGGAAAGAGCCAAAGGTGACCGGCGAGGATGGCAAGCGGGCTTTGGAAGGGGTCCTGGTCGCCAATAAGTCGATCCAAAGTGGGGTCCCCATTTCCTTGGGAGGGAGTTGATGTTAGCGGCGGTCTATTATAGTCCCGGGGATATACGGGTCGAGGAGGTGCGTCGTCCCACCATCGGCGATGAGGAAGCCCTCCTGCGGGTGAGGGCAGCGAGCATCTGTGGTACCGACCTCAGGATTTACTCCTCCGGTCATTTCAAGATACCTCCAGGCACACCCCGCATCCTGGGCCACGAATTCGCCGGAGAGGTGGCAGCGGTGGGGTCAAAGGTAAAATCCCTTGCCCCAGGCATGAGGATCGCCATCGCCCCCAACATAGGCTGCGGGGTCTGTGAGCAATGTATTCAAGGGCATAACCACCTCTGCCCTACATATGAGGCCTTCGGCATCAGCCTCGATGGGGCCTTCAGCGAATATATGCTCATCCCCAAGGAGGCGATTCACCAGGGGAATATCGTGCCCCTTCCCGAAGGGGTCTCCTTCGAAGAGGCGGCACTCAATGAGCCCTTCTCTTGCTGCTACAATGGCTCGCGCGCCTGCCAAATCGAGCCTGGCGATTCGGTACTCATCGTAGGAGCGGGTCCCATCGGCATCATGCATCTAATCCTGGCCTCTTTGAGTGGAGCATCAAGGGTTATCATCAGTGAGATGATCGAAGAGCGCCTCTCTGAAGCCTTAGAGTTCGGAGCCGATCTGGCTATCAACCCCACAAAGGAGGACCTTCCGGTTGCCATTGGAGAAGCCACCGACGGTCAGGGGGTCGATGTCATCATCGTGGCTGCTCCCTCGCCTGCAGCCCAGGAGCAAGCGCTGGACTTGGCAGCACCCCAGGGCCGCATCAATTTCTTCGCTGGCCTACCCCAAGGACGAGAAATCATAAACTTCAACTCCAATAGAGTCCATTACAAGCAACTGGTGGTCATGGGAACCACCGGTTCCAGCAACTATCAGTACAGAAAAAGCATGGAGATCATAGGCTCAGGGAAGATTGATCTATCCCCCCTCATCAGTGCGCGCTTCCCCATCTCCAAAGTGGAAGAGGCCTTCACCTTGGCTGCCTCTAAAAAGGCGATGAAGGTATTGATAACCTTGTAAGGCGTGTAAAGGAGCATTCAAAGATGATCGAAGAACCTCGAATGTTAATCGATGGGGAATGGGTAGATGCCCAAGGGGGCGAGACCTTCGAGGTGATCAACCCCGCCACCTCCGAGGTGATCGCCCATGTT
>JAUVHF010000121.1 GCA_030593425.1 Anaerolineales bacterium | reverse complement strand
AGAGAGGCCGACCTCAGGGTGGTCGTCGATTCCATGTGGGGCTCAGGCGTTGGCTGGCTGAAGGATATCTTGAGCGGCGGAAGGACGGAGGTCAAGGAGATACATGATAAGCGTCACCCCCTCTTTCCAGGCATGCTTCGTCCGGAGCCTATCCCGCCCAACATAGGTTTCCTCCAAGAGATGGTTAAGATCTCGAGGGCGGACGTAGGACTGGCCACCGATGGCGATGGCGATCGTTTGGGCTTGGTGGATGAGAGGGGGCGGTTCGTCAACCAGCTGCAGGTGTATGCCCTTCTAGCCCTCTACCTTCTTGAGTTGCGCGGCTGGCGGGGGCCTATCGTCAAGACCCTCTCTACCACCTCCATGCTCTATAGATTGGGAGAACTCTACGGCGTTCCTGTCCATGAGACCGGGGTGGGCTTCAAGTATGTAGCTCCTAAGATGGTAGAGACCCAAGCGATGATAGGAGGGGAGGAGAGTGGCGGCTTCGCCTTTAGGGGCCATATCCCGGAACGGGACGGGATATTGGCCTCTCTCTTTATCCTCGACTTCCTGGTCCAAAGGGGTATGCGCCCCTCGGAACTGGTCGATTATCTCTATTCCAGAGTGGGTCCCCATTACTATGACCGGATCGATAGCCTCATCCCCTCAGAAGAGCGAGAAGCGATGGAGCGACGGTTGGAGTCCGCTCGACCCCAGGAGATCGCGGGTTTAGAGGTTACCGGTATCAATACTATGGATGGCTTTAAATTCGAACTGGAGGGGGGGTCTTGGCTTCTGGTCCGCTTCTCGGGCACGGAACCCAAGATCAGGATTTATGGGGAGGCGAGCAGCGAGGAACGGTTGAAGGAGATGCTGGAAGAGGGGATGCGGCTGGTAGGGCTTGAGAGGTCGGAGGTTGTTGACTGATACCCACTGCCATCTACATCTTCGCCAGTTCGATCCCGACCGCGACGAGGTGGTGGCTAGAGCCGAAGCGAACGGGGTAACTAAGATCATCGAAGTTGGCATCGATCTTGAATCTAATAAAGAGGCGATAGCCCTGGCTAATAGATACCCGCAGGTCTATGCCGCCGTGGGAATACACCCTCATGAGGCGGGAAAGGCGAGCCAAAAGACCTGGATGGAGTTGCGGGGTTTGGCTTCCCAGCCTGGTGTAGTAGCCATAGGGGAGACGGGCTTGGATTACTACCGTCAGCATTCGTCTCGCCAAAAGCAGAAGGAAGCCCTGAAAAGGCAACTATCCTTGGCTAGGGAGTTAAAGAAGCCCGTCATCTTCCACGACCGAGAGGCCCACGATGACCTACTGGCCATGGTAGAGGAGCATGGAGAGGGGCTCGCGGGGGTCTTCCACTGCTTCTCTGGCGATCTAGCGATGGCAAAGAGGTGTTTAGAGATGGGGTTTTACATCTCCATCGCCGGGCCGGTGACGTACAGGAACGCTCACCGGTTGCGGGAGTTGGCTCGCACTCTGCCCCTGGAGAGGTTACTCATGGAAACCGACTCCCCCTTCTTGCCCCCTCATCCTTACCGAGGACGGCGCAACGAGCCAGCATACGTAAAACTGGTGGCTCAGGAGGTCGCTGAGATAAGAGGGGTCTCCTTTGAGGAGTTGGCCCAGGCGACCACGGAAAACGCAGCGCTCTTGTTCGACTTCTAGAAAGGTAAAGATGATGGGAAAGACCATCTCTTCTAACCGTTTCTTTTCCATGCTCAGCCCAATTCGGGAGGAGTTGCGCCAAGTGGAAGCGAGAATGGGGGAAGCGCTCGTCAGCGACGAAGAGCCCTTGACCGCCATATTGAGAGGCCTCTTTATCAGCGGGGGAAAGCGGTTGCGGCCGGCTTTGACGATTCTAGCCTCCAAGTTTCGGCAGTCGGAGGCGAGCAAGGTAGCGGCCCTGGCCGCGGCGGTGGAGATGCTCCATACCGCCACCTTGGTCCACGATGACATGATCGATAACTCGCTCATGCGTCGGGGCAACCCCACTCTGAATGCGGCTTGGGATGATGGGGTTGTTGTCCTGGTGGGGGATTACCTCTTTGCTCGCTCGGCGGCGCTGGCGGCGGAGACGGAAAGCCCGCGCATCATCTCCCTCTTCGCCAAGACCCTCATGCTCATCTGCTCCAGCGAACTGAGGGAAGCGTTGAGCATAGCGAAACCCAACCGGAAGGATTACTACTGGCGCATCTCCAAGAAGACAGCCTCCCTTTTCGCTGCCGCTACAGAAGGTGGCGCTCTCTTAAGCGAGGCAGTGGAGGAAGAAGTTCAGGGCCTGAGAAGTTATGGCTATAACTTAGGGATGGCTTTCCAGATCGTGGACGACATCTTGGATTTCACCGGCGACGAGGCGGAACTGGGCAAGCCCATCGGCAGCGATCTTCGTCAAGGGGTCATCACTTTGCCGGTCCTATACTTCTTGGAAGAGAGCCCCGATTGGGGTAGCGTGGAGATGATCTTAAGAGGTGGGGAGGAGAGAGAGGAGCATATCCACTCTCTGGTGACCAGGATAAAGGGTTCGGGGGCCATTCGATCCTCCCAAGCCGAGGCCCAGGGTTTCACGGAAAAAGCCAAGGAGGCACTGTCGGTCCTACCAGTCAACGAGTACCGGCAGGTGATGCTGGAGTTGGCTGACTACCTCATGGTTCGCCGATCCTGACCCCTCGTCCGATTTTCCTCAGGAGCCCCATCCTTTTCACATTTTCCCTGAAGGTCTTTGGAGGCGGAAGGCATGAGCCGCTGCGATCTCTCTATAGTGATCATCAGCTGGAACGTGAGGGAACTTCTGCGACTTTGCCTGGATTCCATCCAAGAGAGTCTGAGAGGTGAGAAAGGGGAAGGCCTCTTGGTGGAGACCATCATCTTCGATAACGGTTCCACCGATGGCAGCGCCGATATGGTGCGGGAGGATTTCCCCCGGGTCCATTTGATGGAGAGCGAAGTTAATCTAGGCTTCACCAAGGGGAACAATCTAGCCATCGGCCAGAGCGAGGGGCGGTATATCTTGCTCCTCAACCCCGACACCGAGGTAGTGGGCGACGCCTTAGGCACTATGGTGGCCTACGTGGAGGCTCATCCTCGGGTAGGGGCTCTGGGCCCTCAACTTTTGAACCCTGACGGCACTACCCAATCTTCTCGGCGGCGCTTCCCTACCCTGGCTACCGCTTTCCTGGAGAGCACCGTGCTACAACCCTGGTTTCAGGGAAGCAGGATCCTAAAGAGATATTACCTTCTAGATAGACCCGACGACGAGATCCAACCTGTCGACTGGGCAGTGGGGGCTGCTCTCCTCATTCGTCGGGAGGCCCTCCATCAGGTGGGCCTTCTGGATGAAGAGTTCTTCATGTATTCGGAAGAGTTAGACTGGTGCTATCGGCTCAAGGCCCAAGGATGGGAGGTGGTCTATCTCCCCACCGCCCAGGTGGTACACCAGGAGGGGAGAAGCAGTGAGCAGGTGCTCCCTGCCCGCCATATCCATTTCCAGCGAAGCAAAGTTCTTTTCTTCAAGAGGTATTATGGCTGGCGAGGGGAGGTTTTGCGCTGGTTTATCCTTTCCACCTACTTGTACCTTTTCCTTTTAGAGGGACTCAAGTGGCTGGTAGGACATAAGAGGTCCCTCCGGAGAGAGCGGGTAGCTGCCTACTGGCAGGTCCTCCGTTCGGGCTTAAAGTAGGCATGAACATCTTTTTGATCTCAGGGGAGTTCCCCCCCATGGTGGGAGGGATGGGGGACTATACAAGGGAGTTGGCCAAAGCCCTGGCCAAGTTGGGGAACCAGGTGAGCGTCTTGACCTCGGTTCTGGGCCAGGAGGGAGGCGAGAGTTTTGCCTTGTATCCTCGGGTCTCCAAGTGGGGCTTCTCCTCTTGGAAGGCTATCCGCACTCTCATAAGAGAGATAGAGCCCCAGATCCTCCACCTTCAATATCAGTCTGCGGCCTACGGGATGCACCCCGCGATAAACCTCCTCCCTTGGCGTCTCCGTCTAATTCGCCATCGCCCTCTTCTCTTGGTCACCTTTCACGATCTCCGGGTGCCCTATCTTTTCCCCAAGGCAGGGCCAGTTCGCCGTTGGGCGATAGCCGTCTTGGCTAAAGGGTGCGATGGGGTCATAGTCACCAATGTAGGGGATGAGGTGGAGGCCAGAGGTTATGGCTTGGAACCCTATCTTATCCCCATCGGAAGCAATATCAGCCCTCGCCTTCCCCCGGGATACGACCGTGAGGAGTGGCGGGCCCGATGGGGTGTCAAGGATGAGACCCTTCTCTCGTATTTCGGTCTTCTCCATGAGAGCAAGGGGGTAGAAACCCTCTTTCGAGCCTTGGCGCGACTTTTAGAAGGGGGGGAGAGAGTCAAGCTTCTCGTGGTGGGGGGTAAGACAGGGGCTAGCGACCCCACGACCACCGATTACGCCCACCGGATGGAGGCGTTGTGGCGAGAGTTGCGGCTGGCCGACCAACTCCTTTGGACAGGCTATGTGGATGACGAGGAGGTCTCGGCTAACCTTTTGGCCTCCGATATATGTGTGCTCCCCTATAAGGATGGGGCCTCCTTACGGCGGGGGAGCCTGATGGCGGCTCTGGCTCATGGCCTGCCCATCATAAGCACAAGACCCAGTATCCAGGTGAAAGGACTGATAGAGGGAGAGAACATCGTCCTGGTACCGCCCGACGATGTGGGGGCTCTGGTGGCCAAGATCCAGGAGTTAGCCGCCTCAGAGGTGCTTCGGCGCCGTCTGGGGGACGGGGCCAAGAGGCTCTCTGAGGCTTTCAGTTGGGAGAGGATCGCGGAGGCGACGGTGGCGCTCTATTCCTCTTTTGCGGGCTTGTAATGACCTCTGACAGAAAGCGGTTTCAAATCCGGAGAGGCCTAACTATCTTCCTGGAATCAGGAGGAGGCCACGCAGTAACCATCCTATTGTTTATCGGCTATTGCCTCCTTTTCTCCTATCTATCCATCGCGCAACACGAGTCTCTACAGACTCATGCCTTCGATCTGGGCTACCCGGACCAGGTAGTGTGGAACACCGCCCACGGCAGGCCCTTCGCTTGTAGCCTCAGCACCAGGGGCCCAAACTGTCTAGGAGAGCATTTTTCCCCCATCCTGGCTCTTCTGGCGCCCCTATACTGGGTCTGGCCGGACGTACGGACTCTTTTGATCCTACAGACGGTGGTCATCGCTCTAGGAGCATTTCCTGTCTTCTGGCTGGCCAGGGAACGGTTGAAAAGCGATCTGGCGGGCCTCTCTTTCTCGGCAGCCTTCTTGCTTTTCCCAGCTCTGGAAGCGGC
>JAUVHF010000114.1 GCA_030593425.1 Anaerolineales bacterium | reverse complement strand
GATCGAGATAAAGCGGTTCGAGATCACGGTGCTCGAAAACTACGAAGTGATGCGCCGCCTAGAGAGGGAGTATGGGGTCGCAGGAGGTGCGATACCGGAGATATTCATCGGCGATGAAGTGTTAATCGGGGAAGAAGAGATCACGAGTCGGCTGGAGGAGTTGATCGAAGAGCACTTGGCGACCGGAGGTTGTGATTTCCCCTCCCCAGACATCCCCCTTGCTGCGCCCACGATCATAGCAACACCCTCGGTGGAGCCCACGCCCTGTCCTGAGGAGAGCGATGTTTGCCCTCTCCCCCAGGGGCCACCTTACCCTGTGGCCTTGGCCTACTTCTATCAGGTCGGCTGTATAGAGTGCGACCGCGTCTCCTACGATCTAGCCTACTTGGAGCAGAAGCACCCTAACCTCCAGGTGGAGGCTTTTGACCTCAAGGAGCATATGAGCCTCAATGAGGCTTTATGTGAAAGGTATGGGGTACCCGTCGAGTCCCGATTGACCGCGCCCGCTATCTTCGTGGGAGATGACTACCTCATAGGACAGGTGATAAATGCGGAGAGCCTTGAGGAGTTGATCGAGAAGTATTCGCAAGAGCAGAGCGGGGTTCCCTGGAAGGAGATAGGAGAGGGACAGGGGGCTGGAGCCAGCATAGTTGAGCGGTTTCGATCTTTTACCCTCTTGACTGTCCTGGGCGCTGGCCTTCTGGACGGGGTTAACCCTTGCGCCTTCACCACCATCATCTTCTTCGTCTCCTATCTAGCCTTGGTGGGGCGCAAAGGTAGGGAGGTCCTCCTGGTCGGTGCTTCCTTCACCGCCGCCGTTTTCCTCACCTATCTTCTAGTCGGGTTGGGCGTCCTGGGATTCCTCCAATCGCTAGGGGTCATCAAGATCGTCTCCCGCATCATCTATCTCCTCGCTGCTCTCCTCTGCTTCCTGTTAGTGGCCCTGAGCCTCTACGATTACTACAAGATCCGTCAAGGGAGAATCGAGGATATCAGTCTGAAGCTGCCTCAAGCCCTGCAGAGGCGAGTGCATCAGACCATCAGGGAGAGAAGGGATATTTCCGGCTTCATCTCAGCCACCTTCGTCACCGGCTTTTTCGTCTCCCTCCTGGAATTGGCCTGCACCGGCCAAGTCTACCTCCCCACCATCATCTTCGTCACCGGCGTGCCCGAACTGCGAGGCCACGCCGTGGCCTATCTTATCCTATACAACCTGATGTTCATATTACCCCTGGTCATCGTCTTCCTCTTAACCTTCTATGGAACGACTTCCAAGCAGTTGACGCTCTTCTTCCGCGCCCAGGCTGGTACCGTTAAACTCCTCACCGCTCTCCTCTTCGCCATCTTGGGAGTGTGGCTGGTCCTAGCCCTAATCTAAATCTTTCAAGGTATTCAACCCCTAGCCCGTTTCTCTATTGATCACCTGGAGGTGCCAGAGTCCTTACCGGATGCCGTGGGAAAGGAGCATGGAGCACCTCCTCTCTCTTGGCCCTGAGGTGGGCTTGTGCCCCCTCGTACCCCTCGGTGGCGGCCAAGAGGTAGTCGCGCCAGACCTGGAGAATCCCGGGCTACCAGCCGCTCTACCTCCTTATCAACGTGAGCGAGCATCTCTTGTAGGGTTGCTTCTCCCCCCTTGAGGGCAAGGCGAAGGGCCTCCGCATAGTAGGCCATCCGCTCCCCATCTCTGGAGGAGGTGAGGGCTTGCCTCCCCCGGAGCCAATATAGTATGGAGAGGGGCGCCCAATCTTCCAAGGCTTGGGCCAGCTCCTCCGCCTCATCGGCCAGCGGTAAGAAATCCTCAATATCAGGTCGGGTGAGATGGATGAAGATCCTATTCACCAGGATCGCCAGTTCGCTTTCTCGCTCTTCCAGTTGATGGGCGATCTCGCGGCTTTCTCGGTAGCATCACAAGGCTTCGTCCCAGAGAGCCTGTTGATGGTAGAGGGCTCCTAGGCTATTGAGGACCACCATCTCCCCTCGGCGATCCTTAGCCTCCCGCCTCAAGGAGAGGCTACGCTCGTAGCACTCCAACGCCCTATCCCACATTCCGTAGCCAACGTAGGTGTTTCCCAACTCGTTCAGTTCCCGAGCATCGAGGTTGGCTAAGTTCTTAAAATTATGACTCTCCTTCATAACTCCTTCCAGGTGAAGACCTTTGCGATCTCATCCTCGGTGAAAAGGGGAAGGTCAAAAGTCCGGTCTCCCCTTCGCAACCTGAGACCTTGCTCTGGAGGGACAACCTCTCCTATGAGATAGCAAGGGATCCCCTCCCTCTCTAAGGCTTTCTTCAATCTATCGCCATCCTCTGGCGAGACAGCGATGATCAAAGCCCCAGAGGCTATGGCCCCCAGGGGGTCGAGCCCAAACTCAGTACAGAGCCTCTCACACTCTGGAAGAACTACCACCTCATCCCCCTCGACAAGGAGCCCCACTTTCGCTGCCTGGGCTAACTCCCAGAGCCCCATGGCTAGGCCCCCTTCGGTGGGGTCGTGCATGGCGTGCACTGGAACCGTGCCCTGGGCTAACAGCGCCTCTTTAACCACGCTTATCCCCGGATGGAAAAGATAACCTTTCGCTCGCTCTAGGAAGGCTTGGCTGTAGCCCCTCTCCTTGAGATGTACCTCCTTTTCCCGGGCCAAGATGGCGGTGGCTTCAATGGCTATCCCCTTGGTGAGGAGGAGGAGATCACCTATTTGGGCGCCTCCCGTGGTGACCAACTTATCCTTCTCCACCTCTCCTAGCATCTGACCCACCACCAAGGGGCGGTTCAGATCATAGGTGATCTCCGTGTGGCCACCAACTAGGGAGATCCCAAAATCCCGACAGGCCTGGTGTATCTCTTGGAATATCCCCTCGGCCAACGCCTCATCCGTTTTCCCTTCAGGAAGGAGAACCGTAGCCAAGAACCATCGGGGAGTGGCCCCCATGGTGGCTAGATCGTTAGCGCTGATGCAGACTGCGTACCAGCCGATGCGGTCAGTGGCGAAGGTGATGGGATCCGTCTTGGCCACCAGGTACCTCTCCCCCATATCGATCACCGCCGCATCCTCCCCGATGCGGGCCCCCACTATCACCCGTTCATCCTCCAGCCGATACCGCTCCAAGAGACGGGCTAGAACCTTCGCCGGCAACTTCCCCACTGGAAAACGAGTCATATTAAAAGTATAACATAATCTATAGCCTGTTGATAATTTATCCTCCTTGACTTCCCCCTTCCAGCGTGCTATAAACCATTCGAGTTAGCGCACATCGTGCATGGAGGTCCACAATGAGGTGGCTGCGAAGAATCGTAGTTGTCATCGGCATACTGGTTCTCTTGGTCGTCCTTCTCATCCCTCTGGCAGGCTATCTTCTCCTGCGCCGTTCCTTCCCCACCATTGAAGGCACCGTACAGGTGCCCGGCCTGAAAGCCCCGGTGGAGGTCTATCGGGACAAATGGGGTGTCCCCCATATCTACGCCCAAAACGTTGAAGACCTCTTCTTCGCCCAGGGGTACGTCACGGCCCAAGACCGCCTTTGGCAGATGGAGTTCAACCGCCGGGTTGGCTCCGGTACCCTCTCCGAGGTCCTGGGAGAGGCCACATTAGAGAACGACCGGTTCATACGAACCATCGGTTGGAGGAAGATAGCGGAGGTCGAGGCTGCAAATCTGGATCCGGAGAGCCGCCTCATCCTCGAAGCCTACGCCGCGGGGGTCAACGCCTTTATTGATCAATCGATCCTCCCTCCCGAATTCCTCATCCTGGGTTTCAAACCCGACCCCTGGACCCCCGCCGACAGCATCGCCTGGGCCAAGGTGATGGCCTGGGACCTGGGGGGAAACTGGGAGGCGGAACTCCTCCGGGCTACTCTCATCGAGAAATTGGGGGAGGAGAAAGCGAACCAGTTGGCCCCTCCTTGCCCCGCTGATGCTCCCCTCGTCATCCCCTCCGAAGCCCTAGGCTATCAGATGCCGGGCATCGATCGCCTGCTCAGGCAAGCCCGCCGGTTGAAAGAACTTTTGGGAGCCCAAGGGGCTGGCCTGGGCAGTAACAACTGGGTCATCGACGGTCAAAAGTCGGCCACGGGGATGCCCCTTTTAGCCAACGATATGCATCTGGGGATCCAGATGCCCTCCATATGGTACGAGGTGCACCTCGTGGGTGGGGGAGTCAACGTGGAGGGGTATTCCTTCCCTGGGCTCCCTGGGGTCATCGTGGGCCACAACGAAGATATCGCCTGGGCGGTGACCAACGCAGGCCCCGATGTCCAAGACCTCTATATCGAGAAGGTGAACCCCGCTAACCCTGACCAATACGAATATCGTGGCCAATGGCTCGATATGGAGATCGTCGAGGAAGAGATAGAGATCAAGGGAGAAGAGCCGGTGGTGGAGAGGGTGCGCCTCACCCGCCACGGCCCCCTCATCACCTCCGTGGTAGAGGGGGTAACGGAGACCCTCGCCTTCAGGTGGACAGCCTTAGAGCCAAACCAGATATTGAAGAGCGTTATGATGCTCAACCGGGCGAAGAACTGGGAGGAGTTCCGAGAGGCCCTAAAGTACTGGGCTGTCCCCTCTCAGAATTTCGTCTACGCCGACCGCGAAGGGAACATCGGCTACCAGATGCCGGGGTGGATCCCCATCCGGGCCCAGGGGCAAGGGCTCGTCCCCGTCCCTGGCTGGACGGGAGAGTACGAATGGGAAGAGTATATACCCTTCGAGGAACTTCCCCACGACTACAACCCGCCCACTCATTACATAGTTACCGCCAACAACAAGGTGATAGGAGACCAGTACCCTTACTTCATCTCCCGCGATTGGGATATCGGCCACCGGGCCCAAAGGATCAGAGAGTTCCTGGAAGCCAAGAGCACCCTCTCCCTAGAGGATATAGAGGCTATCCATGCCGACACCTACTCACTCCCGGCTAAGATATTCCTTCCCTATCTTCTGGCCTTAGAGCCTGAGGGGTGGCTCCAAGAGAGGGCCATGAGTCAACTCAAGAATTGGGATCTGAATAACGATACAGATAGCACCGGAGCGGGGATATTCCAGGTCTTCTACCTCATGCTGGTGAAAAACACCTTCGCTGACGAGTTGGGGGAAGAACTCTTCGCCGACTATCTGGGCACCCGCACCTGGCACCACCTGGCCTTGGAGGCCATGATGGAGGAGCCACATAGCCCCTGGTTCGACGACGTGACCACGCCGGAAGGAGAGAACAGAGATGATATAGTGCGCCGCAGTTTCGCTGAGGCCTGTGACCTTTTGGGGAAGAGGTTCGGGGACGCGCCCCACGAGTGGACCTGGGGGCGACTCCACACCGTCACCTTCGATCACCCTCTGGGGGCGGTAAAGCCCCTCAACCTCGTCTTCAACCGAGGCCCCATACCCGCCCGGGGCTCCGGATTCACCGTGAATGCGGCCAGTTTCGACTACTCGGTCTTCGCCG
>JAUVHF010000025.1 GCA_030593425.1 Anaerolineales bacterium | reverse complement strand
ATCTTCTCCCCGAAGAGAAAATAGGAGCGTTGTGGTAACTGGTGGCAAAAGATGCTGTAAGCGGCGTAGATCAACCTCCCCAAATGGGAATAGCCTCTTGCCATCAGGGCCGGAGCGGCCCAAGGCAGACCAGCGAAAAAGCCGGCCGACAGGGTGGCTAGGAGTAACCAGTGTTGAGAAAGCCTGGCGCTTAGCCTAACCCCAAATACTTTGGCTCCAGAGGTTTCTTCTAATATCGCTTCTTCAGCCATCACCGACCTGGACTAAAGTTTTACCTGGTATTATACGCAACCCGGATACGATCGCAGGCCTATGGCCACTGCCTTGCCGGAGCCTACAGCCATCCCCTCCGCCCAGTCCCAAGATATCAACCTCCACTACAGGCCTAGATAATCCAAAAGAGTACGATGATCCCCATAGCCACCATTATCAATCCGTACCAGAGGCGCAGATCCCGGCTGTGTGCGCGCTCCCAGCTAGCCCAGGCCTTGGCCGTGAGCCGGTTGCCAGCCAGACCGACGATGGCCACCAGGGGGGTCACGAACATCAGGTTATACAACAACAAGTAGCCCACGCCCAATGCGAAGGTGGTCTTCGCGGCCAGCAAGGTCACCATGGAGACATAGATACCCCCTGAACAGGGGAAAGTGCAGAGCCCTACCAGTCCACCCATCACCAAGGTGGCTGGCACCGAGGCCCTCTTCACCAGGTCGGGCATCCGTTCATGGGCGAAGGAGGGCATAGTCAAGTGCACTGGCAGATGGGGCCAGAAGTAGTCCTTCAGATTGATTAGCCCCAGGATTATGAGCAGGATGCTGGCTAACTTCGCCCAGATGTGGGGCTGGGAAGTGAGAGAGACCGCCCTCAGGATACCCAAGCCGATCAAAAGATATACGAAGTAGATGGCAGCGATGTAAACGCCGCCAAGTTTCAAGATCTCCTTCTTGGCGCGCCGCAACGTATAGAGGAAGGCGATAAGGAAAAGGATCACGGCGAAGGCACAGGGGTTGATCCCGTCCACGAGGCCAGCGATGATCACCGAGGGGAGAAGAGTAGCCAGCCCTTCGGTAATGGTCGCCATTACCGGCTCCGCGCCGGCTTGGAAGAGAGAACGGGACTCGTGCAGGGCCTCTTCGAGGGGCGTATCGATGGCAAATTCTTGCATCTCGCCTTGGAAGTTGCCCAAGCGGTAAGATGAGGGGTGGTCGGTCATCACCGGCTGGGCCACAATGACATCGGGGGGCAGATCATTACTGACTAGTATCTCTTCTACGAGGAAAGCGGGCACATGGCCCAAAAAGACGATGGTACCCTCTTCGCTAGGCACAAGCGCATAGAGGGAACTGCGCACCTCTGGGGAGAGGCCGATCTCCTCCACCAGGGCGACGAGAGTTTGCCGCCCCTGGGGAGTTAAGTAGTCGTGATGCTCAACGCGCCCTCGAAAACCTTGCTCCTCCAAGGCCGGGATGAGCGAACGCTCCACGTAACGAACACACTCACCACATCCCGAACTGAAAAAGATATGTGCCTTATCCCCTCCCCCGTCATCGGCTGAAACCACGCCCTTGGACAGCGAAACTAGCAGGAGAGCCAGTGAGAGGCCTAGAAGCACCTTAGTGGCGAGGGGTGTCCTATTCGGTTTATTCTCAATCTCCGCTCGTTTTGAACCCTTGCACACCGATAGCCTTAACACCCTATCTTCCCTCACTTACACGGCTCGACATACCTTTGGTCGGCGCTAGGCCCCCTCCCCGGACTGAACAGGCACACTTTCCCCCAACATTGTGATCAGTCATACCCCTCCCCATATGGGGGGCGGCGATATTTTATCACATCATTCTACCCTTGTCAAGGGAGGGGCGTAGGTGAGCCAAGACATCGTGACCACTTCTTGGCAGCAGGGCCAGGGGGTGTTTGAGAGAGCATCTCGTCCTTGGGGTGGACTGGTAATATGAGGGGGCTGTTATAGGGATCAGCACCAAGAGGAGAGTGATGGCACAGGAGAGTAGCCCAGGGAGCAAACCTTACGCAAGGCAAGCCAGGTGCTAGGTGGTGAACCCAACCAATACAAAACACTCATTTCTTGATTACACAAGAATGCCTGATATAATTAAAGGCAGGAAGATACCAACAGTAGTCTCCCTTTTGAGTGTTGCTGGGAGATGAAGTATGCTATGTTATCAACAGCTCTCGGGAGGGAGGGGATCCCCTACATGACTACACACCACGTAGAGATGGTCCTTTGTCCTCGCCTTTGGCCGATTCCAAAGGGAGGAAGCGCATTCGTCAGTAGCGAAGTTGTTAATGCTTGAAGGAGGATGAGATGGGCAAAGATAGGTGGCTCTGGATAGCTATCGCAGCCGTGCTTCTGAGCTGTCTGCTTCTGACCTGCTTCGGCGGGGTTGCCTATTGGGCATATGACAAGCTGCAACTCGGTCGGCCGGAGGAGGCCGAGCGGCCAGGCCCGCCTACCCCGACCCTCCAACCTACGCCTACGCCCACACAGAGGGTAGTCCGCCGCGAGGCCGTCTTGAATCTCCCGGGCGGCGAGCCCCCCACTCTGGACCCGGCCCTCGCCCAGGATGTCACCTCGGCCGGCTACATCGTGGAGATCTTCAGCGGCTTGGTTACCCTGAACCCCGACCTGGAGGTGGTGCCCGACATCGCAGAAAGGTGGGAGATGAGCCAGGATGGCACTGTCTACACCTTCTATCTCCGTAAGGACGTGAAGTTCCATGACGGGAAGCCGGTCACGGCCCAGGAGTTCAAATACTCCATCGAGCGGGCCTGCGACCCGGCCACGGGATCGGTGGTGGCCGACACCTACCTGGGCGACATCATAGGGGCCAAAGACAAGCTCCGCGGCCTGACGAAGGAGGTCTCCGGCGTGCGGGTCGTTGACGATTACACTCTGGAGATAACCATTGACTCCCCCAAAGCCTATTTTCTGGCCAAGCTGACCTATCCTACCGCCTTCGTCGTTGACCGCGAGAACGTGGAGGGGCCCCATCAGCCTTGGACCGACCGCCCCAACGGCACCGGTCCTTTTAGCCTCAAGGAGTACCGTCTGGGAGAGAGGATCGTGCTGGAGGGAAACGAGCTCTACTACGGGGAGCCCAAGCCCGCCCTGGAGGGGGTGCACTTCTACCTAGCCGGCGGCTCGGCCATGATCATGTACGAGAACGAGGAACTGGACACCACACCCGTGGGCTTGGCCGATATCGAGCGAGTGCTGGACCCCACTAACCCTCTGAACGAAGAGCTCACCATGGTCGTCCCCACTTTGAGCACCTTCTACATCGGCTTTAACGTCAACAGGGTGCCCTTCGACGACGTCAAGGTTCGGCAGGCCTTCAACTACGCCCTCGATAAGGACAAGATCATCAATGTGGTGATGAAGAAGATGTGGGTCACGGCTGAGGGGATCCTTCCCCCTGCCATGCCGGGCTACAACCCGGAGCTGGAGGGCTACCCCTACGATCCGGAGAAGGCTCGCCAGCTCATCGCCGAGTCGGAATACGAGGATGCCAGCAACTTCCCGGAGATAGTCCTCAGCGTCCCCGGGGGTGGCGGGGCGGCGGCGCGGAGCGTGACAGCCATGGTGGAGATGTACAGGGAGAACCTGGGCGTGGAGATCACCATCGAGCAGATGGAGTGGGCCACCTACCTTGACGACCTGAAGGCGCACCGATTCCAGATGTTCGGCATCACCGCCGGCTGGATGGCCGACTACCCGGACCCCCAGGACTTCCTGGACATCCTCTTCCACTGCGAGAGCCGGGACAACAACACCGAGTATTGCAACCTTGAGGTGGATAGGCTCCTGGAAGAGGCGCGGGTGGAGCAGGATCGCGACAAGCGAATGGGGATCTACCAACGGGTGGAGAAGATGATCCTGGAGGATGCTCCCTGGGTACCCATCGGCCACGACGCCGAGTATTGGCTGACCAAGCCCTACGTCAAGGGTATGATCTATCCGCCCTCCATCATCCCCAAATTGAAGTACGTGTCCATCAGCAGATAGAGGTGGAGGGATGCTCGTCTACATGGTGCGTCGCCTGCTGTGGCTGCCCGTCCTGCTTTTGCTGGTCGGCCTCATCACCTTCGCCCTGGGCCTGTACGGGCCCGGCGACCCGGTGCAGGTGATGCTGGGGCCGCGCGCTAACCCGGAAGCGGTGGCCCGCGTCAGGCATGAGCTGGGGTTGGATCGGCCCTTCTTCGTGCAATATGCCGATTACATCTGGAAGGCCCTGCGCGGCGACCTCGGGGAGTCGCTCAAGTATCGGGGGCAGCCGGTGGGCCGGCTCATCGCCTCTCGGCTCTGGGTCTCGGTCCAGTTGAACGCCGTGGCCCTCGCCCTGGGGGTGGCCCTGGGCATCCCTTTGGGCATGATCGCCGCCCTGAGGCGAAACACGTGGCTAGATTACCTCACCATCTCCGGGGTGGTGGCTGGCATCTCCCTTCCCACCTTCGTCATCGCCCCCATCATAATGTGGTTTCTGGCTTTCCGTTTCCGCCTTCTTCCCACCGGCGGTTGGGATGGCATCTTCAGCCAACGCATTATCATGCCGGTCATCGTGCTCTCCACCGGCTCCATCGCCGTCTTCGCGCGCCAGACACGGGCCAACGTGCTGGAGGTGATGGGGCAGGACTACGTGCGTACGGCCTGGGCTAAGGGGCTGAGGGAGCGAATGGTCATCTTCCGCCACGTCCTGCGCAATGCCCTCATTCCTATCTTCACCATCCTGGGCTTGATGATGGGGAGCCTGGTGACAGGCACCTTCGTCACAGAGACCATCTTCGGCATCCCCGGCCTCGGCCGGCTGGGGGTGGAGAGCTTCTTCTCGCGGGACTATCCGGTGATCATAGCCTTGACGCTGCTTGTGGCCAGCTCCTACACCCTGGCCAATCTGTTGGTGGATGTCGGCTACTGGTTCCTTGACCCGCGCATCCGGTACGAATAACGGGGACGCCACAGCCTGCTGTGCCAAAAGGTGAGTAGCGTCGGGGCTTGCCCCCGACGAAGGGAACATCGCCCGGGAGGGGCGATCCTACTTCCGGGAGACCCTTAATCTGCTCGAGGAAAGCGATGGAAAAGGCAAGGGTACGAAGGATTCTTGTGGAGCAGGCAAGGGCCGCACGACGCCCCGGCTGGCTGGAGTTCTGGCGTCGCTTCAGACGCAACAAGATGGCCGTGGTGGGCCTGTTCATCGCGGGCCTGATGTTCTTCACCGGCATCTTCGCCCCCTGGCTGGCGCCCTACTCCTACCGGGAGACCGACCTGGACGCCGTGGAGCAGATGCCCAGTTGGAAGCACCCCCTGGGCACCGATGAGCTGGGCCGCGACCAATTGAGCCGCCTTATCTGGGGGGCCCGCACAGCGGTCATCATCGCCCCAGCCGCGACCCTGGTGGGGCTGATTTTGGGCCTGCTCATGGGAGCCCTGGCCGGATACCTCGGCGGAAGGGTGGATGCCCTCATCATGCGCCTGGCCGATCTGCTCTTTGCCTTCCCCGGGCTGCTCTTCGCCCTCCTGGTGGCGGCCACCATCCAACCGCGCGTCGAAGCGTGGCTGAGGGCCATCAAAGGCCTGGAGGGCTTCGTCAAGGCTGGATACGCCCAGGTCCTGGTGGTCATCATCGCCCTGAGCGCGGTGGGTTGGCCGGGGATGGCCCGCCTGGTGCGGGGCCAGATCCTATTGCTCAAGGAGGAGCAGTTCGTGGAGGCGGCGGTGGCCATAGGGGCCTCCCCTTGGCGTATCATCCGGCGCCACCTCCTCCCCAACGCGCTGGCCCCCATCGTGGTAGCGGTTTCCATGGGCATGGGCGGGGCCATCTTGGCCGAGGCGACGCTGAGCTTCTTCGGGATCGGCATCCGACCGCCCACGCCCAGTTGGGGGAGCATGATATACGATAACTACTCATTCTGGCGCCATCCGGCCGCTCCCGTCCTCCTGTGGGTGCCGGGCCTAGTTGTGGCCTCCCTGGTCTTCGCCTTCAACTTCATCGGCGACGGCCTGAACGAGGCCCTGCGGCCCGGCTCATGACTTACGTGGTTTTTTGTCACGGCAAAGTCGGAGACTTCGTATTCCACGGGTGCCCAGGCGCGGGTCCTGCCACAAGGTGCATAGCTGGGGCGACGCACTATCTCAACTTTAGCACGGTCTGCAAAAATCATGGCCTATCGTAACGGATGGAAGAGGTGGGGAGAGAAGCTGACAGCGCTGGCCTTCGCGATCCTGCTGCTGGCCAGTGTATCGCGGCCCTCGCTGGCCCAGGAGGGAATCACCGTCATCTCCAACACCTACGACTCCCTCTTCGCCGAGGAGATCTTATTCCGACTCGAGGCCAGGAGCGAGAGCGAGATCGAGAAGATCGTCCTGCTCTATCGCATCGACGGAGAGGAGGTCATCAACCGGGGGTACCCCGATTTCATCCCCGCCAAGGAGGTGGCTGCCGAGTACGTCATGGATTTGCAGCGGGGGGAGATCGCTCCCTTCTCCGAGATCGAGTATTTCTGGCGTATCGAGGATGCCGCAGGGAACAAGCTCGACACCAAGCCCGTTTCCTTCGTCTACGAGGACGATCGCTTCCAGTGGGAGAGCTTAACCCAGGGGAAGGTCACCCTCTGCTGGTACGACGCCGATAGGGCCTTCGCGCAGAGGCTCCTGGACATCGCTCTGGAGTCCCTGGCCCGCTTGGAAGAGGAGGTGGGCGTGGAGCTTGAGGAGCCGGTCAAGCTCGTGGTCTATCAGAGCAAGGCTGATATGCTGGGGGCTCTGGTGCCGCGGGGCGAGGTTTTTGAGGCCCAGGTGGTCACCCTGGGCACAGTGGTCTCCAGGGGCACGGTGCTCCTGCACGGGACCCACCGGGGGGTGGAGAAGACCATGGCCCACGAACTCAGCCACGTCGTGGTTCATCTGGCCACGGAGAACCCCTATGCTGGCATTCCCGCCTGGCTGGACGAGGGCCTGGCCATGTACAACCAGGGGGAGCTCCCCGGGGCCAATCGCCAGGCCCTGGAGAGGGCTACCCGCGAGAATAGGCTGATCTCCGTCCGCTCCCTCACCGCCCCCACAGGCAAGCCAGAGGAGATCAACCTCTTCTACGGCGAGGTCTATAGCGTGGTCGAGTTCCTGCTCAAGACCTATGGCAAGGAGAAGATGGCGGAACTCCTGGCCGTCTTCAAAGAGGGGGCCGCCTACGACGATGCCTTGATGAAGGTTTACGGCTTCGACCAGGATAGTTTGGACGCCCAGTGGCGGGAGAGCCTGGGCCTGCCTTCTAGGGGGGCCATCCAGGCGACCCCGGCCCCGGCGGTGGAGAAACCCGGTGGAGGGTTGTGCTTTGGGATGGTGCCGGGCTTGGCTTTGTTGACCCTGCTTGCCGTCCTGCCCTGGCGAAAGGTGTAGCATCGGGGACAAGCCCCGACGCTACGACCTCGTGATTTAGGCGCAACGACCCAACATCGCGTGCACAATCGGAGATTTTGCGCTCCAAGGGGGGAAAGATGCGAATATCCACCAAAACGATTGCCATTATCGCGTTGGCGGTGCTGGTTTCCACCGCCCTCGTCGGTACATCCTTCCTGGCCGGCTTTGGGATAGGCTGGTTCGTCCTTCGCGCCCCCCAGCCCACGCCCGTAGCCCGCGGGCCGGAGGAGTTCGAGCTCTTCTGGGAGACGTGGGAGATCGTCGAGCAGGAGTTCTACGGGGAGTTGCCCGCCCCCCAAGAGTTCACCGACAGCGCCATCCGGGGGGCGTTGAGCTCCCTCGACGACCCCGCCACCATCCTGGTGAAGCCTAAGGCCGCCGCAGATCAGATGATCGAACTTAAGGGCACTTACGAGGGCATTGGAGCCCTCGTGGGGGTAGACAAAGAGGAGAGGATAGTCATCGTCGCCCCGTTCGACGGCTCTCCCGCCATCCAGGCGGGCATCATGGCCGGAGACGTAATCCTGAAGGTTGACGATACGATGGTCACCGGCATGCCGCTGGAGGATGTCGTTCGCCTCATCCGGGGGCCCAAGGGCACGAAGGTGCAGTTGACGGTCCTGCGCGAGGGGGAGCCCGACTCTCTGGTCTTCGAAATCACCAGGGATAGGGTCGAGTTGGTGACCGTGGCCTGGAGGGTCATAGATACCATCGGCTACGTGCGAATCGCCCTCTTCAGCGAGAGGACGAGCGGGGAACTGGAGAAGGCATTGCGGGAGCTGAGGGAAGAAGAGATAGAGGGACTGATCCTCGATCTGCGCAATAACCCCGGCGGCATCTTCCCGTCCGCGGCCATCGAGGTAGCCGGCCAGTTCCTGGAGGAAGGCATCATCGTTTACGAACGGGACAAGGATGGCCAGAAGAAGCCTTACTCCGTGAAGGGCGGTGGCTTGGCGACGGAGATCCCTCTCGTGGTCCTGGTCAACAAGGGCAGCGCCAGCAACTCCGAGGTCGTGGCTGGGGCCATCCAGGACCACACGCGCGGGGTGCTCATCGGCGAGAAGACCTTCGGCAAGGGCTCGGTGCAGCGCATCCATGAGCTGAGCGACGGCTCCGGCTTGTACGTGACCACGACCACCCTGCTGACCCCGAATCGCCATCCCATCCACGAGGAGGGGCTCACCCCCGACATCGAGGTGCCGTTCACCAAGCAGGACGTCGAAGCGCAGAGAGACCCCCAGCTCGAGCGGGCGCTGGAGTATCTCAAAACCGGCCGCTGAATGGAGCGGCAACCGCATCCACGGCGAATCCTGGAAGGGTTTTGGAAACTGTAACGAGCTGTGTCGGGTCTATCCCCTTCCAGGTTGTTGGTGGGGCTCCGAGTTGGCTGCAGTCGATGCCGAGGAAAAGAGAGCAATGTAGCCTTCTACCTGTGCAGGAGCAAACATTCCCCGTTCTTCACTACTCCGTAACGAAGGGCCTAGCCAAGGCTGACGGCGGGGCTACCCGCAACGCGTCCCCCACCACGCGGCGCATCCGAGGGGGGAAGAGAGAAAGGAGACGCTCCAGAGCCCCGCCACTTACAAAGAGAAGAACGAGGATCATGAGAGCAAAAGGTGCCGCCTGGAAGACCTGGGTGGGGACCCCGGGGATGCTCCGCTGTAGAATGCCACCTAGAGATATTAACACCCCGAAGAGGTAGGCTCCAAAGGCCACTCGAAATGGATGCCAGCCCCCAAAGATGACGATAGCCAGAGCGATCCAGCCGTTGCCGAGGGTGTGCCCTTCGCTCCAGCCCAGTTTGACGCTCAAGGAGTAGGCAGCGCCAGCGATCCCTACCAAGGCGCCGCCTACCACTGTGTAGAGATACCGCAGTCGGTTGACGCTAACCCCCCGGGCAAAGGCCGCCTCTGGCCTCTCCCCAACCCCTCGTAGCCTGAGCCCTGCCTGGGTCTTGAATATCCAGAACCAGACCACAACTATGAGCACGATACTGGCATAAACCAGAATATCCTGTCTAAAGAATATCTCCCCCACGACAGGGATATCACGCAACAGGGGGATGGGCATGTAGGGAACCCTGGGGCCCGGACGGCGAACAAAAGGCTCTCCCAGGAAGTTAGCCAGTTCAGCGCCCAGAAGGGTGAGCACAAAGCCCACCGCTACCTGGTCCTGATGGAGGGTGATGCTAGCGAAAGCGATGACGAGCGCCATAAGGGCTCCAACCATCATGGCGGCCAAGAAGCCCAAAACCACATTCCCGGTCAGATAGGCCACCGCGAAGCCGCTCATGGCCGAGAGCATAATGGAGCCATCTAGGGAGAGGTTTATAACTCCTGCCCTCTCACTGATCGTCTCGCCCATGGCGGCTATGACCAGCGGAGAGGAGTTAGCCAACACCGAGCTTAGGATGCGAATCAGCAAAGTGATCTCCATTAGCCCTCCCTAGATATGAGGAGCCTCGTCCTAAGGCCAGCCACCAACAACACAGAGAGCACCAGGCCGGCCCCTAGGACACCTGCCAGTGAGGGGTCCAGTTGCATCCGCAGGTGAAGCCGGGCCGCTCCCACCCCGAGGGCGGCGAAGAAGAGGGCCACGGGGGCCACCCCTAGAGCCCTAAAACCGGATAGCATAGCCACCAAGAGGGACAGATAGCCGATACCGCCAGAGATCTGAGGTATGTTCCTCCCCCAAACACCGGAGACCTGAACCACCCCCGCCACTCCAGCCAGGGCCCCACAGAGAGCGAAGGAGAGAAGCACATGTCGGTTGGTGGCTATGCCCAGGAGATAGGCTGAGCGGGCGTTCTTGCCTATGGCCTTTAACTGCAAACCCCATAAGGTGCCTCGGAGGATAAAGAAAACCACCACCAGGGCCATGGTAGCCAAGAGCAAAGAAACCGGGCTAAGCCGCAACCCGGCCAGGCGGGGCAGCCAGGCCGCTGCTGGGAAGGGATCCGTGCCTTGCATGGTGGCCCCCAGGTCCGGCCTCCAAGGCTTGGCGATCAACCAGATGTTAGTGGTTATGGCTATGAAGTTCAGACCCAGTCCGGCGAATATCTCGTGAACGCCTCCGTAGACCTTCAGTGTCCCGGCCAAGAGACCCCAGAGGGCACCTCCTATCATCCCGCCTACTATCATGAGGGGGATTAAGAGCGTTGCCGGGAGGTAGAGGTTGCGGGCTACCCAGGTAGCGAATATGACCCCAAAGATGATCTGGCCCTCAACGCCGATATTCCAAAGTCCAGCGGTAAAGGTGAAGAGAAGGCCCGCTGAACAGAGCGCCAAGGGTACCCAGACCACTAGGACGTCGGCTATCTTGGCCGGGCTCTCCGATGCCCCCTGTAAAAGATGCTTATAGGCCTCCAAGGGAGGAGCGCCAGCAGCGATGAGAACGAGGGTAGAAAGCATCAAGGCCAAGGCGACAGGAGCCAGACCAAGGAGCAGATTCACTAACCTCTGGGAGTAGGTCATCCTCTATTGCCCCCGATCAAGTAGCCCAATTGCTCCACGTCGGTCTGGCTGGCATCCAAAATCTCGAGCATCTTCCCCCCTGAAAAGACCGAGATCCTGTCACTGCGTTCCAAGATCTCGTCCAGATCCGTGGAGGTAAAGAGTATGGCCGTGCCTTCTTCTCTACGCTCCAACAACCTATCCCACACCCACAGCGCCGACTCCACATCTAGGCCGCGGGTAGGGTGCTCCAGGAGAAGAAGCCGTAAGGAATCGGGAAGTAGAGCCAGGAGTGCGCGCTGCTGGTTGCCGCCGGAGAGCCCCTCCACCAGGGTGGAAGGGCTACCTATGATGTTGAACTCTTCGATTTTGCGCCCGGCATCCCCTCTAGCCAAAGCCCAGTTAATGAAGAAGGGAGCCTTCTCCCTTCTAGCCAGCACGAAATGCTCTGCCAAATTCAAGCCTGGGATGAGACCCTCCTCTAGTCTCCCGGCGGGGAGGTAAGCCACCCCCGCATCTAAGAACTTCTGGTACGATTTGCCACTCATATCCTCTCCCCGGAGGAAGAGGGAGCCTCTGCTGGGCTTGATGAGGCCCGCGCAGGCTCGCAAAAGGAGCCTCTGCCCGCTACCCTCTAAGCCCGCCAGCCCGATCACCTCACCAGCCCTTACCTGCAAGGAGACGGGGGAAAGGTCAAGTCTATAGGTATGCACACCCCACACCCTCAACTCAAGAACTGGCTCGCCCAGGGAAACTTCCTCGGCGACATGGGTGGTGATCACCTGTCCGAACATAAGACGGACCAGCTCCTCGGAGGTGCAGGGCATGGCTATCTCACCAGCCACTTTTCCCCTTCTCAAGACGGTGACTCCAGAACAAAGTTCCAGCACCTCCTCTAGTTTATGGGAGACGAAGATCACCGACTTGCCCTCTTCCTTCGCCAGCCGGCGCAGGGTGGCAAAGAGGGTCGCCTTTTGCGGAGTGGAGATCCCGGTGGTTGGTTCGTCGAAGATCAACACCTCCACACCCAGGGAGAGTAACCGTACGATCTCCAACTGCTGCCTTTCCCCTACGGTAAGGGTGTTCACGTAGGCTTCAGGGTCTAGAGTGAAGCCAAACCTCTCTGAGAGTTCCAGAAGTTCCTTTCTTGCCAGCGCTCTCTTCAGTAAGAAACCACTATCTCGTCCAAAAAGGAAGTTGTCTAGCACTTTCAAAGGGGGAAAGTCCAAAGGATCTTGATGAAGCATCCCTATCCCCTTTTCAATGGCCTGGGCTGGAGAGGAGAAGAGGGCCTCTTTTCCGTCTAGAAGGATCCTTCCCCCTTCAGGACTCACGAAGCCAGAGAGAACTTTCATGAGGGTGGTCTTGCCAGCGCCATTCTCCCCCAACAATCCCTGGATGCTCCCCGCTTCCACGGTTAGGGAGACGCCATCGTTGGCCCGAACGCTGCCAAAGCATTTCTTGATCCCTCTCAGTTCGACTTTCATCGCTTCTCTTGCCAATGCCAAGGGAGGGGGGAAACGACAGGCCGTCGCTTCCTCCCTCCCCTAAAGCGAAGATCTCTACTCGCTCGGCCCCTCCATGCCCTCTAGGAGTTGCTTCAGGTACCAGATCTGCTCGTCGGTGGCCACCTCGCCATCCGCCAGATAGGTGGTGCCATCCTGGTAGTTGAGGGGGCCCACAAAGAGCTTGATGTCGCCGGAAGCCAGCCCCGAGATGTACTCTTGCCCTTGCGCCCTCTGGGCGTCGGGCAGCCCATCCCCGAAGAGGAAGCCCGCGTGGCTAGTGTCGAGGTTGTTAATGTCACTCCAATCGGGGCCGTTCCAATCCCAGCTCTGTTTCCAGGTGCCGTCTATCACCGCCTGGACCGTAGAGAGGTAGGCGGGACCCCAGTTGAAGTAGGGCACCCCCAGGCAGATATCAGGCGCTTCGTCGCAGGCACCGATGTAGTCATAGGGTACGGCGAAGGCGCGCGCGCCCTCATCAGCCCGTTGTTTGGCCACCACTAGCCCCTCCGTGGTGTCGATCCCAGAGATGATCACATCAGCCCCCTCATCGAAGAAGCCATTGGCCACCACTGTGGGATCGAGGGTAACTCCTGGGAGATGGAACCAGAAACCGATCCAGGTCACGATGAAGCGCAGATCCGCAGGGTCCAACCCCCGATAGTGCTCGTAGCAGTAGCGAGCCCCTAGATAGGCCGCTGAGGCCAGTCGACGGGTCTCATCGTTGATCAGGGGGCCCAGGTAAGCGATGGTCCCGCTGTCGGTCATGAGGGCGGCGGTACAGCCGGCGACGCCCTTCATGTACTCCATCTGGCCCATAAAGTTGCCTTCGTTGGATGGGGCTTCCCCGGTTAGCACATCGTCACCAGAGACGTTGATGAAGACGATCTCCGGGTACTTCTCGGCCACCCCGATGGTGTCCTCTTCAAAGGCATCAGAGGTGGTGAGGATCAGTTTAGCCCCCTGGGCCACCATATCGTCTGCCACCTGCTCCAGGGTCACCTCTCCTCCGGGGATGAGGCTCTCATAAACGACGAAATCCGACCCGGGAACGCGCTCCATTGCGTATTCGGCCGCGACATGGTGGGCCTCGCTCCATCCATGGTCGTCTTTGGGGCCCACCAAGATAATGCCGAAAAGGAACTCCTCCGGGGCAGGGGTCGGTGCCGGAGGCGTTGTGGGGGTCGCTGCCGGGGTCGCTGGCCCTGCACAACCCGCTACTAGAAGAGCCACCACTACTAGAAGGCCCCATAGGCCAATGACACGCTTAGACATCTTTTTTCCTCCTCAAATGCACCAATAGAGGTACTCAGTGACGTGCTCTCGCTCCCTTTCATCACCCCCCTTTCTCCGCTTGAGGCCTGCTAATGCTACTGGGCACAGACCCCTCCAAACTGGAGTGTAGCACAATCTATCATGTTTGGCAATGGCCAGACGTAGGCGAGGGTGGAGTTGGCAGATGGCGAGGAGATGACTCATGTGGTACACTAATGGGGGCTTCCATAGGGCGAGGAAGAAGAGCGAATCCTCTATATGTCGAGGCCGGCCTCTGATAGGCAGTGTGAAGATCAGGAAGGTCGCTAGTGAGCAACTGATGGGAGGGAAAATAGGTGATCAAGCCTTCTTTTAGAGATATTTTGACTGCACAACGGAATCTGGGGGCCCTCATAAGGAGGACACCTTTAGAATATTCCCCCCTCCTCAGCCGCAAAACCGGCTGCCAACTCTATTTGAAACTGGAGAATTGGCAGAAGACCGGCTCCTTCAAAGTGAGAGGGGCCACCAACAAAGTGGCTAGCCTCTCAGAGGTGGAAAGAGCCAAGGGTTTAGTTACCGCCTCCTCGGGGAACCACGGGCTGGGGGTCTTCTACGCTGCTCGCGCCTTCGGTGGCTTGAAGGCAACGGTCTTCGTTCCCACCAACGCCCCTCGGTCGAAGGTGGAGAAGTTACAGGGGTTCGAAGAGCAACTCTTTCTGGAGGGCAAGGACTACGACGAGACGGATTTGATAGCACAGGAATTCGCCCGAGAGCGAGGCGCTGCCTATATCCACGCTTATGAGGATTCGGAAGCTATCGCTGGGCAGGGCACTGTGGGGCTGGAGATCATGAGCGACCTACCGAAGGTAGAAGCGCTTCTGGTGCCTGTAGGCGGCGGGGGTCTCATCTCCGGGGTAACTATCGCCGCTAAGACGATCAACCCCGGGGTGAGGGTGATCGGCGTTCAGTCAGAGGCCTCGCCATCAGGCTACCTCTCCCTGAGAGATGGCCGTCCCTATGAGAGGTACGAGGCAGCCCCTACTATAGCTGACGGGTTAGCCGGGGGGTTCGGGAAACTGCCCTTCGAACTGATCAAGGGACGGGTGGAGGAGATAGTTATCGTCACCGAGGAGTAGATCCGAGCAGCAGTATTGGCCCTCTT
>JAUVHF010000067.1 GCA_030593425.1 Anaerolineales bacterium | reverse complement strand
TCTCCTCCCCCTTTAGCCCATCGGGATACCCCTTCCCATCATACCGTTCGTGATGGTGCGGGATAGCCGGAATAGTAGCGGCGAAAGCCTCCCAGGCTTGTACGATCTCCACGCTAGCAGCGGGATGGCTCTTCATCACCTCGAACTCGGCCATTGTCAGGCGACTCGGCTTGTGCAGTACCTCGCTGGGGATGCCTATCTTCCCCATATCGTGGAGGAGGGCTGCCACCCGCAAATCCTCGCTCTCCTCCTGGGAAAGCCCCATCATCTCCCCTATGGCCACCGCCCGTTCAGCGACATTCAACGAGTGGCCACCGGCGTAGGGGTCTTTAGCCTCGGCAAGGGAGATCAAGGCCGTGATCATCTTAAGGCTCTGTCCCCTAACTTTCCTCTGGCCTCTCAGAATCAAGGTAGAAGTCAGCCAAAGAACAACGAAGAGAAAAGATGAAAGGACAAAATCGAGAAGGAGAGTGTCGAGACTCAACGCCTCCCTGAAGAGTCGATATGCCAGCCAAGCGCAGAAATAGAAGCCCGGAATCAACCATCGCAGAAAAGAGACCCAGGCATAGGGTGTCCACTTTTCTCGCTTCATATATCACCTTTTCTGCAAACCTCTTTTCCCCATAGGTGATCCTTTAAAGATACCACCCTCTCATCACTTTTCGGTAAAAAGTTGGCAAAATTCCGGTTAATCTCAAGGAGAAGGAACATATCCGCAAGAAGATCGTCGACAGGAAAGCGAAAATCTATATCCGTGCGCTGTCCAAAGGTTAGAGAAATATGCTATACTCAAAATAGAGCGGCCGAAGATCTAGTGAGTTGGGAGGAACAGGATGCCCCGGGCGAAAACGGTGGCCGATATCCTAACCGCGACTAGGCTCCTTTTGGCCATCTTCATCCTCCTTCTAGGGCTCTTCGTGGGACGAGAGGCTTTGGGCACGGTGATGATGGTCCAACTCTTGGCCTGGACTACCGACATTTTGGATGGGCCCCTGGCCCGACGAGATACCTCCGGAAAGAGCACCTGGTGGGACGATAAAGACTTTCCCATCGACGCTCTTCTCGTCTTGGCCCTCTTCCTCTATCTCACCCTTAGCGGCTTCATCGTCCCCTGGTTCTCTATTATCTATCTCTCCCTAGGTATCATCTTCCTCTTCCGTTTCCACTCCCAACAGGTAGCCATGTCGTTCATGGCCCCCATATTGGCCCTCACTCTCTCCCTGGCCCTGCGCGAGGTCCCCATCTGGGGTTTGACCACGATAGCCTGGTGCGTGGTGGCCTTGGTCACCGGCTGGCCCCGCTTCGTCCATGTGGTAGAGAGTTTCATAGAAGGGATGAGGGCCCTTCATCCCCAGGAGGGTGAAAGGGAAGAATCCGTCAATAACGCCATCTAAAGCCGCAGCGCGTTCTTCAGGCCTCCGGCCCGGTAACGAGGCACTCTGGAGGGTTCAAGTTGTCTGGCGGCTTTTCGTTTAGATAGAAAGGTTTTCGTGCCTAGACGCTGCTACTTTGAGGCCAAAGGTCGATGAAGATCCGAAAGACCCTTTCGGTGATGAGAAAGGAGACCTGGCACATCATCCGCGACAGGAGGGCCGTCTTCCTGGTCACCATCTCGCCGGTCTTTCTACTCATCACCTTCGCCTACACTCTCTCTGTCAAGATAGAAGATGTGCCCCTAGCGGTGATGGACTACGATGGGACCTCTCTCTCCCGCCGATATGTGAACGAGTTGACCAGCGGGAAGGATTTCCACCTCCGCTTCTACGCTTCGGACTATAGTGAAATCGAGAGGCTGCTCCTCCAAGGGGATGTGAGAGCCGCGGTGATCATACCACCCCACTTCATGAATGACGCCCTAGGGCTTAGGGGAGCCCAACTCCAGATCATCGTCGATGGCACAGAGCCCAACACGGGGAACTTCGCCCTGGCTCATATCGCCTCTTTCACCGACTATTTCGCCACCCGAATTTTGCAGCGATCCCTGGAGAAAACGAGGCCTTCCCTGGTGAGTCTGGCCCCCATCGACCTGAGGGTCAGGACCTGGTACAACCCCAGCCTGAAATCGGTGGTGGGGATGGTCCCTGCGCTCATCGCTCTAGTCCTCACCCTCCCTGCCGTCTCCGTCTCCCTAGCCATCACCCGAGAGAAAGAGCAAGGAACCTTCGAGCAACTGATCGCCACCCCTCTCAGCCGCTTTGAACTATTGGTCGGAAAACTGACCCCCTATATAGCCAGCGGCCTCCTGGATGTGGCGCTCTGCGCCTTGGTGGGGGTTTTCTGGTTCGGTGTGCCCTTCCGGGGGAACTTTCTCCTCTACCTCCTCTTGGCCGCCGATTTCTTCTTCGCTAGCCTGAGTATGGGGCTCCTCATCTCCGCCTTCGTGAGCAGCCAGCAGGTGGCCATGATCGCCTCCCTCCTCATCTTCCTCTTCCCTGGTTTCTTCATGTCCGGGCTCTTCTTCCCCATCTCCAGCATGCCTCCCTTGATGAGAATGGAGTCTTACAGCCTTCCCACCACCCATTTCGTGATCATCAGCCGCGGCCTCTTCGTGAAAGGGTTGGGGCTAGAATCCCTCTGGCCCTATGCCCTCGCTCTATTCTTCACGGGGCTCTTGGTACTGGGGCTTACGACCCTCTTCTTCAGGAAACGATTATAGATGCTGGCTAGGATACTGAACCTCATAAGGAAAGAGTTCATACAGTTGCGCCGGGATAGGTTGCTCGCTCCCTTCATCATCCTGGGGCCGGTCGTAGAATTGATAGCCGTCGCCTACTCCACCTCCCACCCTATCGAACATATCCCCACCGCCATCGTCGATCTCGACCGCAGCCAGCGAAGCCGAGAATTAGTAGCGGCCTTTGGGAACTCCCAGACCTTCGATCCCACCTACTACCTGTACGATCAAACTGAGGTGCGGACCCTACTAGATAACGGAACCTCCCCCGTGGCCATCGTAATCCCCTCAGGGTTTAGCCAAGGCTTGAGTTCCGGGGCCGAAAACCCCCAACTCCAGATCATCCTCGACGGCTCTGAACCGAGCGTGGCCCAGACAGCCGAGATGGCGGCCCAGGGGGTCGTCGCCAGCTATAGCGCGCAATTGATGAGGGAAGAGTGGGGGGTCAGCCAGGTAGCGACAATTGACTCTAGAGCCCGGGTTTGGTTCAACGAGGAATTGAAGGAGGCCAATTATACCGTCCCCGCGGAACTAGCCTTCATGCTCTATATGGTCGCTCTGATGGTGGCCTCCTTAGGGATCGCCCGGGAGCGAGAGTTGGGCACCCTGGAGCAACTCCTGGTCAGCCCCTTGCGGCCTATAGAACTGATCATCGGCAAGGCCATCCCGGCGGTAATCATCTCCTATCTCGACTTCCTATTGATGTTAGCCATCACCCTCTTCATCTTCCATGTGCCCCTTCGGGGCTCCCTCCCCCTTCTCTTGACCGTCTCCCTCTTCTATATCTTCGTGGAGTTGGGCTGGGGGATCATGATCTCTACCATCTCCAACACGCAACAGCAGGCTTTGCTCTTGGTCTTTATCCTGGCCATGACGGAGATGGTCTTCTCCGGGTATGCCATCCCGATAGAGAGCATGCCCCGGCCTCTACAGTTGCTTTCCAACCTCGCGGCCATCAAGCATTTCCTCATCATCTTCAGGGGCATCCTCCTGAAGGGTGCGGGGGTGGGGGCCTTCATCCCCGAGATCCTGGCCCTAGCCATCATAGGGGTGGTGGTTGTGAGCCTCACCCTCTGGGTCTTCAGAAAGAGATTGGACTGAAGCCTTGACAAAGATGGAAAACGGCGTACAATGAGTGAGCGCTCACTCATTGCGGAGGAAAAGATGGCCGGGAACAAAGAGAGCAAGAAGGAAGAGTTGGTTCAGAAAAGGTCGGTGCAGATATTGGAGGCAGCGGCACGGGTATTCGCTCAAAAGGGTTATCACGCCGCCACCACCAAGGAGATCGCTGCCCAGGCCGGGGTTTCCGAAGGGACTATCTACAACTATTTCCAGAGCAAAGAGGATCTCTTGCTAAGCATTCCCAGACTGATAAGCGAAACCACGCTACTACCACCCCTGACTCAGATACAGGCCACTCCCACAACCTCTGGAGAGGAGGAAGAGAAACTCTTGATCATCGTCTTGGACAAGGCGTTCCAGACCTTTCAACATAACGTGGACTTCCTCAAGGTGCTCTTCTCTGCCCTGCCCACTATGGATGAGGAAACCTTGGAAGAGTATCTGCGTCGAACGCCTTTGCATTTGACCCAGGTTCTGGAGGAGTTCCTCCGAATCCGCATCGCTCAGGGGGTCTACCGACCTATGGATACCACGGTGCTGGCTCGAGCCTTTATGGGCATGATAATGATATTTATGCTGACCCAGGAGGTCCTGCCTGGCAAACGGGTATTCGCCTCCGTGGACTACAAGGCAATAGGGCGGGAGATCGTGCAACTCTTCCTCCACGGCGTCCTCGCCCACCCTGGACAAGGGGAGGTGGCATGAACAGCCGTATCATCCCTATCATGCGCAAAGAGTTCATCCACATCCGTCGCGACCCTCGCACCCTGACCTTCATGTTCCTCATCCCCGTGATCCAGTTGGTGCTTTTAGGCTATGCAGCCACCACGGATATAGAACATCTCTCTACCGCCGTCTTGGACTACGATCGAACACCAGCCAGTAGGGAACTGATAGATGCCTACCGCGTTTCAAACTATTTTGACATCAATTACTATATCGACGATGAGGAAGAATTAACCCGTCTGGTAGATGGAGGACGGGTAAGGGCGGGGATGATAATCCCTGCGGGCTACAGCAGAAGTCTCGATAGGACCCACAAAGCGGAGGTGGCCTTCATCATCGACGGCTCAGACCCCAACGTAGCCAGGACCGCCTTCTCGGCAGCCCAAGGGGTGGGGCAAGCCCAGTCGGTGGAGTTGATACAAGAGATCCTGGGGATAGATCCCGAAGAACAGCCAGGCATCGAGGTACGCCCCCGAGTCTGGTACAACCCGGAGATGCGGAGCGCCAACTTCATGATCCCGGGCGTCATCGCCATGATCCTGCAACTTCTCACCACCTTCATCACCGGCGCAGCCATCGTCCGCGAGCGAGAGCAGGGGACGATAGAGCAACTCATCGTCACCCCTATAAGGTCCTTCGAACTGGTGTTGGGGAAGGTCATACCCTACGTTGGGATCGCCTTCTTCGACCTCTCTGCGGTTCTCATCGTGGGCGTCTTCTGGTTCGGCATGCCCATTCACGGCAGCGTCCCTCTGCTTCTCGCCTTGGCCCTCCTCTCCCTCCTCACCTCGCTGGGGCTGGGGCTCCTCATCTCCACCGTGGCCCACAGCCAGATGGAAGCCATGCTTCTCACCTTTCTCACCCTCATGCCCTCCATCTTCCTCTCTGGCTTCTTGTTCCCCATCGAAGCGATGCCCCTCGCCCTACAGGCGATAAGTTACATCATCCCTCTCCGATACCTCCTGATCATCGTGCGAGGGATCATCCTTAAAGGTGTAGGACTGCGGCTCCTCACTGAGCAAGTGATCGCCATGGCCATCTTCGGTGCTGCTATTCTGACGTTGGCCTCCTTGCGGTTCAAAAAGAGTCTGGAGTGATAATGGCTATCATCGAGACGGAGAACCTGACCAAGAGGTTCAAGAAGGTCACCGCCGTCGATAGGTTGAACCTCACCATCGAGAGGGGCGAGATCTTCGGCCTGGTGGGGCCCGATGGGGCGGGGAAGACGACCACTTTTCGACTCTTGACAGCCATCATGAACCCCACCGAGGGTAGGGCCACCGTGGCCGGCTACGACACGGTGAAGGAGCCTGAGGAGATAAAGAAACTGATCGGCTACATGCCCCAAAGGTTCAGCCTCTACGGGGACCTTTCAGTGATGGAGAACCTCCACTTCTTCGCCGACATCTTCGAGGTACGAGGGACCGAAAGGGAAGAGAGGATAAGAACGCTCCTCCACTTCTCCCGCTTGGAGGAGTTCCAAGGAAGACGAGCGGATCACCTCTCGGGAGGGATGCAGAAGAAACTGGCTCTGGCCTGCACTCTAGTCCACAAACCCCAGATCCTTTTCCTGGACGAACCGACAACGGGGGTGGACCCCATCTCTCGGCGGGAGTTCTGGGATATCCTCTCCAACCTCCACCTAGAGGGGGTGACCCTCTTGGTGAGCACGCCTTATATGGATGAGGCGGAGCGCTGCTCCCGGGTGGGGCTGATGTTCGAGGGCAAGATGATAGTCTGTGACGAGCCAGAGAAGGTAAAGGGGCTAGTGCGGGGAGAGGTGATCGAACTCCGCCCCCAGCCTTTGCCTAAAGCGTGGGAGATCATCGAGGGATGGGAAGGGGCGCTGGATGTCCAAGTCTACGGGGGCCTGCTTCACGTCTTCGTCGAGGACGGGGAAAGGGGAATGCGCCAACTGGAGACCCTGCTGGCCTCTCATGGGGTCACCGTGGAAGGGATGCACCAGATCAGGCCCCGCATGGAGGAGGCTTTCGTCTCCTTGATCCGAAGGGAACAAGAAGATGCTGCCTTGTAAGAACTGCGACCGGATAATAGAGGGCGACTGTCTTGAAACTTGAAATATGAGAGGTCAACAAGTGACCGGCGAAAAACCTAGGCTAAACGATTACGCGGTCCAAGCGGTAGAACTGACCAAGAAGTTCGATAACTTCACAGCTGTGGATCACATCCACTTCACCATCGAGAGGGGCGAGATCTTCGGCTTCCTGGGCCCTAACGGCGCGGGCAAGACCACCACCATCCGTATGCTTCTAGGCCTCCTACGACCCACGGAGGGAGAAGCGACGGTCCTGGGTTATGACATCGTCACCCAGTCAGAGGAGATCAAGAAAAGGATCGGCTACATGTCCCAAAGGTTCACCCTCTACCAAGATCTGACCGTCTCCGAGAACCTCGATTTCTACGGTCGAACCTATGGAGTCAGGGGGAAAGAACTGGCCCAGAGGAAAGAGTTTATGATAGATATGGCAGGGCTAAAGGGGCACGAGAAGGAACTGACTAAGAACCTAGCGGGGGGCTGGAAGCAGAGGCTGGCTCTGGGCACCGCCATCCTCCATGAGCCGGAGATGCTCTTCTTGGACGAGCCCACGGCAGGGGTGGACCCCATCTCCCGCCAGGCCTTCTGGAACTTCCTCTACCGCCTAGCCGAGGAGGGGACAACCATCTTCGTCACCACTCACTACATGGATGAGGCCGAACATTGCCACAACTTGGCCTTCATCCACAATGGCCGGATCATCGCCCAGGGGACCCCCCAGAGCATCAAAGAGAAGCATATGAAAGGGGAAGTTCTGGAAATAGACTGCCAGCGGGCGGACGTGGCCTTGGCCGCCTTGCGGGAACTATCCCACTTCGAGGAGGTGGCCCTCTACGGCTCCCTAATCCATCTGGTGGCCCAGGGCGTGGAAGGGTATGAGCCCTTGATCGAGGAGACCCTGCGTCAAAAGGGGGCTGGCCTCCGAAGTATGGACCTCATCGCCCCCTCCCTAGAAGATGTCTTCATCTCGAGTATCAAGGAGCAATCTAACTTGCGAGGAGATCTGCCATGAAAGGCAAAGTCTGGATCGTTGTCCTACTCCTGCTCTTGGCGGGAGCGGGAGGCGCTTGGTGGTACTTCACCTCTCACCCCGAGGCCGGCTCCCAACTCTTGGCCGATCTAGGCCTGGAGATGAGGAGGCCGCCGGAAGGGGTCATCGCCGCCTCGGGGATCATCGAGGCCCAGAAGATATCGATCACCGCTGAGATCGGAGGGCGGATCACAAACCTCCTGGTCGATGAGGGAGACCAAGTAGAAGAAGGCGATCTACTCATAGAACTGGACACCGATCTCCTCGCCGCCCAGATAAAGCAGTCCCAAGCCGCTCTCCGCCTGGCCCAGGCCAACCTGGCTATGATAGAGGCTGGAGCCAAGAAGGAGGATATCCGCCAGGCCGAGGCCCTGCTGGAGCAAGCGATAGCGGCCCGGGAGGGAGCATATCAGGCCTGGCTGGACGCCCAAGCCCTGCGGGATGACCCCCAGGAAGTCTCCTTGCAGATCGAGGCTGCAAGATATGCCTTGGCCGTAGCCGAAGAGGGGGGCGCCCAAGCCAGGGCTAACCTGGAAGCCACCCGCACCAAAGAG
>JAUVHF010000099.1 GCA_030593425.1 Anaerolineales bacterium | reverse complement strand
TCTTCCCTTATCAGATTGCTATTGTTTGTTATACTTAGCCAATCGCTTTCTTGGCCAGGGCGGCCCCCCCGGCCAGCACAACACCCCCGGCCACGCCGATGGCGATCTTATCCTCAAGGGTCATCAGCGGAATCTTGTCGTAAACTGGCGAAACCCCATCGGGAAACTCCAGTGAAGCGCAGCCGATACAGGGTGAGTTGGTGGCCACGCACCAGCTGGTATTGTTATTCCACAGCCGGGTGGGGCAATCGGCATGGGTTACCGGCCCTTTGCAGCCCAGCTCGTACAGGCAGCCGTCTTCGCCCAGCTTTTTGGCGAATGTGTCGGAATCAAAATTACCCCGTCGTTCACAGCGGTCATGGACAGTCTCTGCAAAGAAGGCCGTCGGCCGTTTCTCGCTGTCCAGCTCGACCGAGTCCAGGCCGCCTATAAGGATAGAGGCCAGGGTACCCACGAACCAGTCCGGGTGGGGCGGGCAGCCGGGGATGTTCACCAGCGGGGTCTGGATCCCGGTCTCGGCGAAGACATCGCCTACCCCCTGGCAGCCGGTGGGGTTGGGCTGAGCGGCGGGGATGCCACCGTACGAAGCGCAGGTGCCCAAAGCCAACACGGCTAACGCATCCTGGCCTAGCGTGGTAAGGTGCTCCAGAGCGGTGATGCCCTGGTCTGCCCGCTCGCCGATCTCGCAGTAGATCCCCTCGTCTTTCATCGAGAAGGCGCCTTCGGCCACCAGGACGAAGCCCCCTTTGTTCTGGATCGCGATATCGTACATCGCCTCGATGACCTGATCCCCTTGGCCCGCCATGATTGTGGCGTGGTATCCTAGACTTATATGCTTGCCGGGCACCACCTGGTCGATGAGGATATTCTGGATCTTAGGGCTGACGGTGTTCAAGACGGAGACCGAACAGCCAGAGCAGGTCCCTGCCTGGAGCCAAATCACTGGCACCTCGCTGACCGCCGCTTCCAACAATTTAGTAAAGCCGGGGATATCTGCCAGGGCTAGCCCCAGAGCAGCCACCGAGCCGGCCGAGAGTTTCAGAAAATCGCGTCGGGTTACACTGGTAGGCTTCCTCATCCTAAACCTCCTCTATATGCTAACTGACCCGAAACCGGCCCAGTTCGCGCCCCTTGGGCGTAACCAAGTGCACCGCGCAGGCGAGGCAGGGGTCGAAGGAGCGGACGATCCGCACCAACTCGAAGGGGTTCTCCACGTCACGCACCTTGGTCCCCTCTAAAGCCTGTTCCACCGGTCCTGGCTGTCCCTGGTCATCTCGAGGTGAACAGTTCCAGGTAGTGGGCACTACACATTGATAGTTAGCGATGACGCCATCTTCGATTCGAATCCAGTGTCCCAGCGCTCCTCGTGGTGCCCCCCACAGTCCCATCCCCTCAGCCTCTGCGGGAAGCTCATAGTCGACATAGACCGGCTCGCCAGGCTTAAGTTCCAATACCCACTCCGCCATGGCATCGGCCACCCACTTGGTCTCCAACGCCCTGGCGGCGTGGCGGCCCAAGGTGGAGAAGAGAACGGTAGCCGGGGCTCCTAAATAGGTCAAGGTATCATCCACTATCTTCCTAACTTTAGGAGCATCCGCGGTGTAGGAGACAAGCATGCGAGCCAAGGGGCCCACTTCATAGACCTGGCCGTCGTAGCGAGGTGATTTTACCCAGGAATAGGCCCCCTCCTTGTGAGGGTCGGGCTCCGTCGCCCCTTGGGAGGGGTGCAGGCCAGAAGGGGAACGGAATCGGCTGCTGGCCACATCCTCTCGGATCTTGGAGGGCTCGAGGGGGTGGTGGGTCAGATCGCTGGCCGTGGTGGTGCCCCGGAGATGAAGCCGTTGGCGAAGGGTTAGGTCCGGGTGGCTGTTCAGGTCGAACACGCCATAAGAGAGATAGCGTTTGCATCCGGACCCGATCTCGAAGTAGTCATCGTAGACCTGGGCCACAGCCAACACATCGGGGATGTAGACATTGTCGATGAAATCTCGCAACGTCTGCAACCTCCACAGGAAACCGGTGATCTTATCCACAGTGACGTTCTCGGTGACCCCACCGGGGACGATGGCTGCATTGTGGGGCATCTTGCCCCCGAAGATAGCCAGCATCTCGTGGGCCAAGCGGCGCATATCTAGGGCTTGAACGTAGTGGGCCACGGCTGCCTGATCCACCTTGGCCGGCAGCCGGTAATCTCCTTCGTATCGAGGTACAAAGGGAGCCAACACTCCTCGTTCCAGAAAAGCCTTCACCGAGTTGAGGGCGGTATCTTGGCCCTCATAGGTGGCCACCTTGGTTACATCTACGTAATCCAGAGCCGCCAGGTGGTAGAAGTGGAGGACATGGGATTGGATATAGTTAGCGCCTTGGAGTAGGTTGCGTATTATCCGACCGTTGTCCGGGATCTTGCCGGCCACCCCGAAAGCGTCATCCAGGGCTAGGGCTGAGGCCATAGCGTGGGTGGTGGGACAGACACCGCAGATCCGTTGTGTGATCCGCGGGGCGTCCCTGGGATCACGGCCGCGCAGGATCATCTCCAGGCCCCGGAAAAGCATCCCCGAACTACGCGCTTCCTTGACCTCCCCGTTCTCGACCACCGCTTCGATCTTGAGGTGGCCCTCGATGCGGGTCACAGGATCGATAACTATCTTTGCCATTCCCCTACCCCTTTCTGGATCTAATGGGTTCTTCCCTCGGATCGTCGCCTAACGAGAATAACGCCTAATTAGGTCGCCTTACGTTCTATTCTCCATATTGTTCATTTTTTCACAAAGTCCTTGTTCATTTTATCACAAAGGCATACCCCTGTCAAGAAATCATCTCTCTTCAAGTCTGGGGTTCTCTTTCCTCTCGAAGGCATCCAGTTCTTCCATCACCAACTCTATCACCTTGGGCACCGCTGCCTCTACCTCAGGCGAGAGTTCGAGTCCCCAATCTATCTCTTTGGGTTCGATGCCCAGAATGATCACCTCTTGAGGTGCGGAATCTAAAAGGTGTTCTGCTACAGTCAGGGCCTCCAGTAGACCCACTTGGTGTAGGGAGGTGACTTGCTCTCTACTGGCTGAGATATCTTCAGGGGTGAAACGAAATATGGTGCCCGGTTCGCTGCCGGTGCGTACGGCGTCGATGATGATCACTTGGCGACGGCCAGCCAAGGTGTCGAGGAGATCGAAGGAAGCCGTGCCGCCATCCCACAACTCGACATCATCGGGCAGTTCCCGGTCGCGTAGAGCGGAGATGACATGCACCCCCACCCCCTCGTCTCGTAGGAGGAGGTTTCCCACCCCTAGGATTAGTCTGGGAGGCTTTTGCTTAGTCATCTTCGACTGGCACAGCAAGGTTTCGAGACGAGCGCATCAGAGCCCCCAGATTCTCTGCTTGGTTTCTCTCCACTTGGCCAAGCGACACGTGAAAATTATCACAAACCATTCAAGAATATCATAAGGTCGCTATGTTGTCAAGGGTCGTAGCCGCTATGAGTGATAGATGCTTGGCCTTTGGTGGAGGGTAGGCAACGATATGGCTCTGAACCTCTGGGATGCCCAAGGCCAACATCTCCTAGCCCCGGACCTCACAGGTTGGCTTGCGGCCGAAGGGGAAAGGTCTGGGACATTTCTTCCCTCTAAACATATCAAAGGGAGGTCAAAATCCGGTCAAATGGAGGTCAAAAAGTGGTCCCAACCCCCTCCTGTACTGGGGATACTTGACTAAACCACTCTTTTTTGTTATCCTATGCTTGTGAAGAGATGCACAAATACACCATAAGGGCCGGGGTCCCAGGATAGGGGAGTCCTAGGGGCCTCTTTCTTGAGGAGGTGTCATCGTGGTCCACAAAGTCAGGGAGGCCGATCTATTTGAATCATCTGTGGGTCTGGTGGAACGAGTCCTCGATACGTCCATCGCGGAGAAGATCAGGAGTTGTATTCAATGTGGTACTTGCAGTGCCTCCTGTCCCACCGCCTACGCTATGGATTACACCCCTCGCTGGATAATCGCCGCCCTGCGAGCCGGTCAATGGGAAAGGGTGCTGAGGAGTAACACGCCCTGGTTGTGTGCCTCCTGCTACTACTGTACGGTGCGATGTCCCAGCGGCATCGAGTTCACCGATCTGATGTATGCCTTGAAGAGGCTAGCCATCGAGCGGGGAATCTACCCCAAGGGCAGCCCGGTGCTCTACCAGGCCTTCACCGGCACGGTGGATAGGTATGGACGGAGCGCAGAGGTGGAACTCATGGCCCGCTACTATCTTAGGACTCTAAACCCCTGGGGCCTGATCAAGATGGCTCCCATGGGGCTCAGGATGTTGCTCAAAGGTAGACTGCCGTTATTGCCTCACAGGATCGAGGGACGGCGGGAACTGGCTAAGATGCTCGACTATATGAGGGAGAGGGGGGAAGGGTGATGGCCTATACCTATTATCCTGGCTGCTCCCAGGAGGTGAGCAATAGGGCCTATGACCTCTCCACCCGCGCCGTGGCCAAGGCGCTAGATATCGAGTTGAAAGAACTTAAAGATTGGAACTGCTGTGGGACTAGCCCCTCTTATTCTATCCGAGAGTTGCCCACCTTTGTGCTTGGTGCCCGCAACCTGGCCTTGGCAGAGAGAGAGGCCGGGGCCTGTGACCTCGTGACCATCTGCAACGGTTGCTTCGCCATGCTGGAGAAGACCAACCTCCGGTTGAAGGAGCCGGATTTGCGCCGGAGGGTGGGAGAGGTCCTAAGCGTGGCGGGACTCGAATATGAGGGCTCGGTTAGGGCGCGCCACTTCCTGGAGGTGTTGGTGAACGACGTGGGGGAGGGGTTAATCCGGGAGCGGGTAACTATGCCTTTGGGGGGACTGAAGGTGGCTCCCTACTATGGTTGCCAGTTCAGCCGGCCTGAAGGGCGATATGACGACCTGGAGTTCCCTACAGCCTTAGATCGCCTCCTCTCCTGGATAGGGGCGGAGGTGGTTGACTATCCACTGAAGGCCCAATGCTGTGGAGGACTTCTCATGATCACCAAGGAGGAGGTGGCCTTGAAACTCATCCGGGACCTCTTGGCTTTGGCCCAAAAGAGAGGTGCTCACTGTATGGCCACTATCTGTCCTCTCTGCCAACTCAACTTAGAGGCCTATCAGGATCGGGTGAAAGTCCGTTTCGGGGCCGATCTCTCCATCCCCATCCTCTACTTCACCCAACTTTTGGGCCTCAGCCTGGGCCTGGAGGGGAAGGCTTTGGGCTTGGGCCGGGAGTTGGTTTCGGCGGCCGATATTTTGGCCCCCTATTTAGTTGTGGCCTCAAGGGAGGTTTGAGTTATGAAGAGGATAGGCGTCTATGTCTGCCACTGCGGGACGAATATCGCCCCTCACGTGGATGTGAAGGAGGTTGCCGACTTTGCCGCCCAGTTGCCGGGGGTGGTTATGGCTCGAGATTACGATTATATGTGTTCTGACCCTGGCCAGGATCTGATCAAGGAGGATATCAAGGAGCTGGGGTTGACCAGAGTGGTGGTGGCCTCTTGCTCCCCCCTCATGCATGAGGTGACCTTCCGGCGAGCCTGTCAAGGGGCGGGGTTAAACCCTTTCTTCTTCCAGATGGCCAACATCCGGGAGCAGGTCTCTTGGGTTACCGAGGAGAGCGAGAAGGCCACGGAACGAGCCAAACACGCGGTGATCGCCGCCATCTACCGGGTGGCTAACCATGAGCCCCTCTCTGTCCGAGAGGTTCCTGTCAAGCCTACCGCTTTGGTGGTGGGTGGAGGGATCGCCGGCATTGAGGCCGCGCTCAGGGTCGCGGAATCGGGAAAGAAGGTCTACCTGGTGGAGAGGGAGCCCTCCATAGGCGGCTATATGGCCCAGTTGTTTAAGACCTTCCCCACCTTGGACTGTGCGGCTTGAATATTGACACCGAAGATGGTGTCCGTGGGACAGCACGAAAGGATCGAAATCCTGAGTTTCAGCGAAGTGGAAGAGGTCTCGGGTTATGTAGGCGACTTCAAGGTCAAGGTGCGCAAAAAAGCTCGCTATGTGAAGGAGGAACTCTGCACCGGCTGCGGCCTCTGCCAGGAGAAGTGCCCGGCTGGGAATATCCCTAGTGAGTTCGATGCCCAGATGGGCACTCGCAAGGCGATCTATATCCCCTTCGCTCAGGCGGTGCCCAGGATACCGGTGATAGAT
>JAUVHF010000188.1 GCA_030593425.1 Anaerolineales bacterium | reverse complement strand
TCACCCAGACCATCCTTTGGGCTATGGGGCCGCCTTTGGGGGTCCTGGCCTGGTGTGGCTTTCTCTTCGCCCTGTGGCGGGGCCTTCGCTGGCGAGGTCCGTGGGAACTCTTGCTTTTGGCCTGGGTGGTGCCCTATTTCCTCATCACGGGGAGTTTCTATGTGAAGTTCCTGCGCTATATGTTGCCTCTATTTCCCTTCCTTTACATAATGGGGGCTAAGATGCTCCTCTCCATAAGGGAGCGGTTCACTGGGCGGGTAGCCCGGCGTGCTTGGCAGATCACCCTGGCGTTGGTGGTGGCCCTGAGCCTCCTCTACTCCCTAGCCTTTGTGAGCATCTACAGCCGTCCTCATAGCCGGGTCCAGGCCTCAGAGTGGATCTATCGGCATATCTCGCCTGGTTCGACCTTGGCTCTGGAGCATTGGGACGACGACCTCCCCCTGGGGATGGCCGTGAGTGGGGAACCGAGGAGCATAGGTGAGTATAAGACCGTGACCATGGAGCTCTACGAGCCTGATAACGAGGCGAAATACGAGGAGGTCAAGGATAACCTTCAGGCGGCCGACTACGTTATCCTCTCCAGCAACCGCCTCTACGGTTCCATCCCTCGTCTGCCCCAAAGGTACCCCATCAGCACCCGCTATTACGATTTGCTCTTCGATGAGAAGTTAGGCTTCCGACTGATCAAGACCTTCACCTCCTATCCTGGGCTGTTCGGTCTCACCATCGTCGATGACCGTGCCGACGAGAGTTTCACCGTCTATGACCACCCCAAGGTGCTCATCTTCGAGAAGGAGAGAGATCTCACCGATGAGGAGTTCGATCTCCTCTTCGCCAAGAGTTTAGTGCCTGCCGAAGCGGAGCATATAGTAGGTAAGAGCCTCCTCCTAGTGGGGCCGGTCGATTAGTTGCCGGTGATAAGAGATCGGGGGTGGAATGGGGTGGCCAATAGCCACCCTCTTCTCTCCATCCTTTTCTGGTGGCTAGCGGTTGAGATGTTGGGCCTGATAGCCTTGCCTCTGACCCTCCTCGTATTTCATCATCTCGCCGATGGGGGATACATCCTTTCCAAGACCTTGGGCCTTCTGGTGGTAGGCTACTTGGTCTGGCTGGCCGCCAGCCTTCGTCTCTTCACCAATAGCCTTCCCACCATTTTGGGAGCCGGGCTACTTCTGGGGCTGGTATCTCTTTGTTTGAGAGGGCGCCAGGAGATAATCGCCCTTCTCTCTTCCAGGAAACGGACTATCTTCATCAGCGAGGCGATCTTTTCTTGCGCCTTTCTACTGTTCGTAGGCATCCGACTCCTCAACCCTGACCTGTGGCAGCCTTGGAACGGAGGGGAGAAGTCGATGGAGTTCGCTTATCTCAACGCCATCGTCAAGAGTCCCTACTTTCCGCCTTATGATCCTTACTTCGCGGGAGGGCATATCAACTATTACTACTATGGCCTTCATCTCGTCTCTATCCTCATCAAACTGACGGGTATCGTTCCCCAGGTGGCTTTCAACCTGGCGATCCCTACGCTCTTCGCCCTGACGGTGAGTAACGCCTTCTCCTTGGGGTACAACCTGACTCGAAAATACCTTTGGGGGGTGGTGGCCGCTATTTTTCTTGCCCTTTTGGGAAACCTAGATGGGCTACGTCAGATAGTGGAACGACTGGGAGAGTTAGGGGGGTTGGGGTTCAGAAGCCCCATCCCGGGGGTGGAGGGGCTGGTGCGAGCCATCCCGGGCCTCCTGCAACTCCTCCTGGGCCGCCGGGCTCTCCCACCCTTCGACTACTGGCGGAGCACCCGGGTGATACCGTTCACCATAAATGAGTTCCCCTTTTTCAGTTTCCTCTTCGCCGATCTGCACCCCCATATGATCGGCATACCTTTCACTATCTTCCTCTTGGCTTTAGTCTTTGCCTTGCGAAAGCGGTCTCCGCAGGATAGTCTCTTCAGTCTCGATTCCTTGGTTTTCGTCCTCCTTTTGGGACTCTCTCTAGGCGGCGTGGCGGTTATCAATACTTGGGACCTCCCCACCTACTTTCTCATCATCTTGGGAGCCTTTCTCCTGCGAGCCTGGGCTCAAGGAGGAGCCTGGGCGAGGGCCAAAGCGTTATCGGCTTCGCTGGGCATAGTGGTCTTAGGTCTTCTTCTCTATCTTCCCTTCTTCACTTATTACCAGCCCCTTCATCTGGGGTTGGGTCTGGTTAGGCGCCGGACGGAGATCGAGCCCTTCCTCACTATTTGGGGGTTCTTCGTCTTCTTGATAGGTAGTTATCTTCTCCTTTCCCTTCAACGTAGGCTGGGGAGGAGGGGGGCCCTTCTCGCTTTCGGTTCCGTATTGCTAGCCGCCCTGGTTTTTCTTCTCCTGAAGGGATGGGTCTTAGCCTTGCTTTTTCCCCTGCTCATACTGGCGGGGATCCTCATCCTTAGAGATGACTCCCAGCCAGAGAGGGGTTTTGTCCATCTCCTGGGCTTTTTGGGCTTGGGGATCCTTCTGGGCTGCGAGGTGGTCTACTTGCGAGATTTTCTCCAGGGCGGCGACTACCGACGGATGAACACCATCTTCAAATTCTACATCCAAGCCTGGGTGCTTCTATCGCTGGCGGGAGCCGCGGCCTTACCTCAATTGTGGCGGTACCTGACAGGTCTGAGGTGGCGCAGGTTGTGGCAAGGAGCCTTTCTGGCCCTCTTTCTGGCCTCCAGCATCTATACCGTGTTGGGGACCCAGGCCCGGGTTCGAGATCGCTTCCCTGGGGCCAGGCCGCCTCTGGGAACCCTTGACGGCTTGGCTTTCATGACCGTGGGACGATACACCTGGCCCGATGAGAGTAACCCCATAGAACTCCGATACGACTATGAAGCCATCCAGTGGTTCCTAGCGAATGTAGAGGGGACCCCGGTGGTGGCCGAGGCGGCTTTGCCCTACTATCGGGAGGGGGGGCTGAGGGTGGCCAGTTACACCGGCCTGCCCACCTTGGTAGGGGCTCATCAGAACGAGCAGCGGTATGGTTGGATGGTGGCTCAGCGGGAAGCCGAGGCTCGTTCCCTCTATGAGAGCACCGATCTCCAGGAGACGAAAGCCCTCATCGAGGAACTCGATATCAGATATATCTATGTCGGGCAGTTGGAGCGGACGGTCTATCCAGCCCAATCCCTAGCCAAGTTCGACGCCCTCCTAGAGGAGGGTTACCTGGAGTTGGCCTATGACAACCCGAAGGTAAGAGTATATAAGGTGCGAGGTTGATGCTTTCTGCCGTCGTGATCCCGGCCTTGATCTGGTGGCTAATGGTGGAGATCCTGGGGCTGGTGGCTTTGCCCCTCGCTTTCCGCCTCTTCCGGGCTCTCCCCGATAGGGGTTATGCCCTCTCCAAGCCGTTGGGGATACTCCTTTGCAGTTACCTCTTTTGGATA
>JAUVHF010000191.1 GCA_030593425.1 Anaerolineales bacterium | reverse complement strand
CACCTCTCTGAAGGCTTCCAAGGCAACCTTGATATCCTCTTCTCCTACGCCACAATGGGTCACCGCTCGCAGACGGTCCCCCCCGATAGCCAACAGCCGCACACCTCGCTCCTCGAGATCCATCACCAACTCCCCGGGGGTTATATCTTCCGCCACTAGGGAGAAAATGACGATATTGGTCTCTACCCGCGCTAGCTCTATCTCCATCCCCCTCATCTCCGCCAACCCTTTGGCCAGGATGCGGGCGTGATAGTGATCCTCGGCCAAGCGTTCCACCATCTCAGTCAAGGCCACGATCCCGGCCGCGGCTAAGATACCCACCTGGCGCATCCCTCCTCCCACCATCTTGCGCATCTTCCGGGCCCTCTGGATGAAAGCCTCGCTCCCAGCCACCAAGGAGCCCACGGGGGCGGCCAGCCCCTTGGAGAGACAGAACATGAGCGAGTCGGCGTGTCCGGTGAGTTCCTTGACCCCCACCCCCAGACTGATGGCGGCGTTGAAGATGCGAGCGCCATCCAGGTGCAGAGAGAGGTGGCTACGTTTGGCTATGGCGGCCACCGATGCCATATAGTCAGAGGAGAGGACAGCCCCGCCGCAGCGGTTATGGCTGTTCTCCAAGCAGATCAACCGGGTGGGGGGAAAATGTATGTTTGGTAGTCGGATGGCCGCTTCTATCTCTTGGAGATCCAAAGTGCCGTCCTCTTCATTGGTCAAGGGGCGGAGTTGTATCCCCCCCAGCCCTGCCGCTCCGCCTACCTCATAGAGGAAGGTATGGCATCGGTCTCCCAATACCACCTCGTCGCCCCGCTGGCAATGGGTCAAGAGGGAAACCAGGTTCCCCATAGTGCCTGAGGCCACGAAGAGGGCCGCCTCCTTCCCCGCCATCTCCGCCCCTAACTCCTCCAAACGGTTCACCGTGGGGTCTTCTCCGAAGACATCATCCCCCACCTCGGCTCGGTACATCGCCTCCCGCATGGAGGGAGTGGGCTGGGTCACGGTGTCGCTGCGCAGATCGATGACCCGCACCTTGCCTCCCTTCCACCTAATGTCTAAATCCCTCCAAAACCCTCTCTAACTCCTCCGGCAATGGGGCCTCAAACTCCAGATATTGGCCGCTCGGCGCTCGGAAGCCCAAGATATGAGAGTGGAGAAACTGCCTCCCCAACTCTAACCGCCTTTTGCGGAAGCCGTAGACCACATCACCCACCACCGGATGGCCTAGGAAAGCCAGATGGACTCGCACCTGATGCGTTCGTCCGGTTTGGGGCATGGCCTCCACCAGGGTATAGCCATCAAGGTGGTGGCGAACCCGGTACTCGGTCACCGCCTCCCGCCCCCCATGTAAGACCGCCATCCGCTTCCGCCGCCGGGGATCCCGCCCGATGGAGGCCTCGATGACCCCCTGCGCAGGCTTCAGGTGCCCCTCCACCAAGGCCAGATAGACCTTCTTCACCTCTCCCCGCTTGAACTGTTTTTGCAGGTTCCGTCGCGCCGGCTCGTTCTTAGCCACCACCATCAGCCCCGAGGTATCCTTGTCCAACCGATGAACGATGCCCGGACGAGGGCCTGGGAGTTGTGAGAGAGAGGGGTAACGGGCCAAAAGGGCGTTGACCAGAGTGCCCCTCTTATGCCCGTAGGAGGGGTGGACTACCATCCCCGCTGGCTTATTCACCACGGCCAGGTCTTGGTCCTCATAGACTATATCAAGGGGTAGTTCCTGAGCCAGGGGCGCAGGCTCCTCAGGGGGTGGCAACTGGACTCGAATGCGCTCCCCAGGGGAGAGGAGATAACTGGCCTTGGCCACGACCCCCTCCACGGTCACCCGGCCCTGGCGAATCAGGCGTTGAACCTGGGAACGGGAGAGAGCCATGGGGCCGATCAGGTACTTATCTAGTCTCTCTCCCCCCTCCCCGACTAGAAACTCTCTGACTTCCTCCGTACGAGAAAGCGGGGGCCCTTCATCGCGCCCCGCCTCGGCTCTCACCATCTTCCCTTCCCGCAGGGATACTTGACGTACAGGCCTCCTAACCGCTGCGCCAGAAATAGAAGGCCAAGGCACATACCCCTACCACTATAGCGCTATCCGCCAGGTTGAAAATGGGCCAGACTTTGAAATCTATGAAGTCGATGACGTGGCCGTAGTGCAAGCGGTCGACCAAGTTACCTGCCGCCCCTCCCAACTGCATGCCCAAAGCGATGCGAAGCCAAGGCTCATCCGTGGGAATATGCCTCTCGTAGAGAAGAATGGCTATCACCACGATGATCGCTACAACGGCGAAGAGGGTTCCATGATCGGGGAGGAGTCCAAAAGCGGCCCCGGTATTGGTCACCCAGGTAAGGCTCACCAGCCGCTTCAGGGAGGTTATGGGGTTCCAGGGCTCTCCGTAAGCGAGGTTCCGCAGGACCAGATATTTGCTCCCCTGATCCACCAAGAAAATCAGAAAGGCCACTCCCAAGAGAAGGGCCCACCTATAGCCTGCCGCCAGCCTCCCTTCCCTCACCGCCTCCCCTCGCGACGCTGCATGCAGTTGATGCAGAGGCTGGCAGAGGGTATAGCCTTCAACCGCGCGTAGTCTATCTCCTCGCCGCAATCTAAGCAGTAGCCGTAGGTTCCTCGCTCGAATCGCTCTAGAGCCTTCTCCACCTGTTCCAACTGGCGCTCTAAGGTCTGACGAAGCGCCAGGTTCTTAGCCTGCTCGAAGACCTCTGAGGCATCGTCGGCCATATGGTTGCTGTAGCCAGGATGATCCTGCCCTCCGATGGTCAACTGGGAGATCTGTTCTTGGAGACGCACCCTCTGCTCTTCTAGTCTCTTCTTCAATAGGTCTTGTTTCACCGCCATCCTGGCCCTCCTTCCGCTCCATTGCGGAGGCCTTTCGACAACCTAAAAAGGGCTCCCGCCCAACTCTTTGCTTATATTCTACCCCATAAGAGGAAAAGTGGCAAGTTCTGGCAAACTAGCCTCTTGTGAGATGGCATCTCAGTAGCGAAGGCTTTCGAACTTATGAGCCAGGAATCGAGGCTTCAGCCGGAACCGCCTATCCTTATCCTTACAGGATCCCTGTCCCGCAGGGGTCCCGAGGGATGGGAAAGGCTCGAATCCCTAGCATCTGTTTCCGCCTTTGACCATTTACCCTCCGGTTAGTATAATTCTCAACCAAGAAAGCCAGGGAAGAGCATGGTGAAGACTATAGTAGTGCTGCCCACCTACAACGAAGCGGAGAACCTGCCCCCGATGGTGAGTGAGATCTTCTCCCTAGGCATCGAGGGGCTAGAGATCAT
>JAUVHF010000004.1 GCA_030593425.1 Anaerolineales bacterium | reverse complement strand
ACCTTGATTGTCGGGTGGGGGCTGATGACCGATAGCAGGTCAGTTCTGGGTCAGTAGTCTGACCCCCTAATCAAGATCTCCTCGCTTGACTAACGGGTTAAACTACAATAGAATATCCCTGTCGCTCATAGGGGGCGGTTTTTAGTGTTGAAGGTGGAGCCGGTATGTTCGAGAGTCTGACCGAGAGACTACAAGGGGTCTTCAAGAAGTTAGCCCGGAAGGGCAAATTGACAGAGAAGGATGTGGATGCGGCCCTGCGGGAGGTGAGGCTGGCGCTTCTGGAGGCCGACGTTAACTATCAGGTGGTCAAGGGTTTCGTAGGTCGGGTGCGGGAGCGAGCGGTGGGGGTGGAGGTGATGAAGAGCCTCACCCCGGCTCAGCAGGTGGTGAAGATAGTGCATGAGGAACTGACCACTATGCTGGGACAGCCGGGGAGGATCGATCTCTCGGGCCCTTCGCCCCATATCATCATGTTGGTGGGCCTTCATGGTTCGGGGAAGACCACCACGGCGGCCAAACTAGCCCTCCACCTGCGCCAAGAGGGACAGAGGCCGCTCCTGGTAGCCACGGATACCCGCAGGCCAGCGGCCATCGACCAGTTAGAGGTTCTAGGACGGGAACTGGAGATCCCTGTCTATGGTGAGAAGGGGGGCTCGCCGGTGGCCATATGCGCCCAGGCTCTGGAGAGGGCCCAGAAAGGCGCTTATAGCGTGGCCATCCTGGATACCCAGGGGCGTCTCCATATCGACCAGGAACTGATGAGTGAGTTGGTGGAGATGAAGGATCGGGTCTCGCCGGATGAGGTGCTGTTGGTAGCCGATGCCATGACCGGACAGGACGCCATCCGCCTGGCCCAGGAGTTCCATCAGCAGGTGGGCCTCACAGGGTTGATTCTCACCAAAATCGACGGGGACGCCCGGGGAGGAGCCGCCCTTTCCATCCGAGCCGTGAGCGGCGTGCCCATCAAATTCCTGGGCACCGGGGAGAAGCCTTCTGCCCTGGAGCTCTTTCATCCCGATCGCTTAGCCTCCCGTATCCTGGGGATGGGGGATATTCTGACCCTCATCGAGAGGGCCGAGGCTTCCTTTGGAGAGGAAGAGGCGCGCCGGGTAGAAGAGAAGTTGCGCACCGCCACCTTTGACCTGGAGGATTTCCGACAACAGTTGCAACAGGTGAAGCGGATGGGGCCTTTGAGTCAAGTGATGGAGATGATCCCCGGCTTTGCCAGCCTGAGCCGCCAACTCCCCCAGGAGGCCACCGATCAACAGACGAAAAAGATCGAGGCTATCATCAATTCCATGACCCCGGAGGAAAGGCGGAACCCTCGTATCATCGGCGGGAGCCGAAAGCGACGGATCGCTAGAGGTTCGGGGACCACCGTCCAAGAGGTGAACCAACTCTTGGGTCAGTTCCGCCAGATGCAGAAACTGATGAAGCAATTATCATTTGGTCGAGTGGATATCTCCTCTATATTTGGTACGTAAAGTATCCCTGTCCTTACGGGATCTCCCCAGATACCGGGGACGGTGCCTGTGGGATGGGAAAAGAAGGAGGTGGGAGATTGGTAAAGATACGTTTGCGTCGTATGGGGGCCAAGAAGCAGCCCCATTACCGGGTGGTGGTGGCCGATTCTCGGTCGCCCCGGGATGGGAGGTTCATCGAGACCATCGGCTACTATAACCCTCGCACCGAACCGCCCACGGTACGCATAGATGAGGTACGAGCCGTATATTGGTTGGAGCGGGGCGCTCAACCCACCGAGGCTGTGGCTAGACTTCTAACCAAATTGGGCATCTCAGGTAAATGGGCTCGGGTGAAGGCGGGAGAGCCGCTAGAGGAGGTTGTAGTCGCTGAGGCGCCAATGCCCGAGGCGGTCAAGGCAGAAGCGCCAGCAGATCTAGGCGTAGATGAACTCGGCTTACCGACCCGGGTGACGAATATCCTGACCTCGGCGGGGATAACCAAAGTGAGCAAATTGAGAGAGGGGTTGCAGAAAGGCGAGCTGTCCAACGTCTCCGGGCTAGGTCCCAAATCGTTGGAGAGGATAAAGAAGGCCCTGGAGGAAGGAAGTCTGTGAGGAGAGGCCTATGAAGGAGCTCGTGGAGTATATGGTCAAGTCCCTGGTCGAAAACCCGGATCAGGTAGAGGTGAGGGAGATAGACGGCACTCGCTCCGTCATCTTCGAGGTGAGGGTGGCTGAGGAGGATATGGGGCGGGTGATAGGAAAGGGAGGGCGAGTGGCTAACGCTATGCGTACCCTCCTTCGAGTGGCGGCTATTCGACAAGGGAAGCGGGCCATCCTGGAGATCGTCTAAAGATGGCCAGCGACGCCGCTGAGGAGAGGAGTCACCTCTCACGCCCTAGGAGGTCAGGGGAGCGCCCGGTTCGCAAGGTGCCTCGTTATCTGGTGGTGGGCAAGGTGGTGGCTCCCTGGGGCACGAGGGGTGAATTGAAGGTGGCGATCCTCACCGACTTCCCGGACCGTTTTCGGGAGTTGAAGAGGGTTTATTTGGGCGATGAGCCCTGGATGGTGGAAGGGCATAGGCGACATGGAAAGTGGGTCATCCTCAAGTTGGAGGGGTGCGCCGATCGCAATAGCGCGGAAAAACTACGAGGAGCGTTGGTGCGGGTTCCCCTGGAGGAAGCGGTCCCCCTCTCAGAGGATGAGTACTATATCTACCAGATAGTAGGTTTGGAGGTCTGGACGAGCGAGGGGGAGCATCTAGGAAGGGTCTCGGAGGTCCTTTTCACCGGGGCCAACGAGGTCTATGTGGTGGAGAGAGAGCGAGGCCAGATACTCGTTCCGGCCATAGAGGATGTGATAAAGGAGGTCGATCTGGAGGGGGGAAGGCTCATCGTTGAACCCCTGGAAGGGATCTTCTGACTCGTTTTGACAAAGAGCCAGCCGTAATGGTATGCTAAAGCATATATAAGACGTTTGTGGGTGGCAATGTGCAAGATCTGAAGTACTGGATAGGCTTCAATTTGGTTCCGGGCATCGGGCCAGCACGTTTGAGGTTGCTTTTGGAGCATTTCGGCGATCTCAAGAGCGCTTGGCAAGCCGAACCCCGAGAGTTGAAGGAAGCAGGACTAGATAGACGCTCTTTGGAGAGCCTTATGGCCGCTCGCAAGGAGATCTCCCTCGAGGAGGAGGAGGCCAAGGTGGCCCAGGCTGGAGCCAAGGCCATCACTTGGGAGGATGAAAACTACCCCCCGCGGCTACGTCATATCTACAACCCGCCACCCCTTCTCTAGGTGAGAGGCGAGATCCTCCCCCGAGATGAGTGGGCGGTAGCGGTAGTGGGGACTCGGAACCCCAGCCACTACGGTAAAGAGGTGGTGGACCAAATAGCCCGGGATCTGGCCGGGAATGGGATCACAGTGATAAGCGGTCTAGCTCAAGGGATCGATTCTTTGGCCCATTGCGCCGCCTTGGAGGCGGGGGGCCGGACCATGGCCGTCCTGGGGTGCGGTATAGACATCATCTACCCCCCCGAACATACTAAACTGGTCCAGGCTATCATAGAAGAGGGGGCCTTGGTCACCGAGTACCCTCTAGGCACCCCTCCCGAGGGGGGAAATTTCCCGCCTCGCAACCGGATCATAAGCGGTCTAGCGTTGGGCAGGGTGATCGTGGAGGCTGGCGAGCGGAGCGGGGCTCTCATCACCGCTGACTACACCCTGGAGCAGGGCCGGGAACTCTTCGCCGTGCCCGGGAAGATCGTGGCCAGAAAAAGCCGGGGCACGAACAGGCTCATCCAAGAAGGGGGGGCGAAACTGATCCTCTCGGTGGAGGATATATATGGAGGAGTTGAACTTAACTATGATCGAAGAGCACCGAGAGGTGCAAGAGATCCTCCCCGAGAATGAGACCGAATCTATGATCCTTAGCCTCATCTCCCAGGAGCCGGTGCATGTGGATGAGATAGGTCGCGAGAGCGGTTTGCCCATCGCTCAGGTGACGAGCACTCTAGCCCTGATGGAACTGAAGGGGTTAGTGCGCCAGGTGGGGGGGATGAACTACGTCCTGGCCCGGGAAGCAAAAGTTAGATATCTTGTCGATTGAGGCGAAGATGTACGCCGTGATTCTGGCTGGAGGGGCGGGGACCCGTCTCTGGCCTCGCAGCCGAAAGGATAGCCCCAAACAACTCTTAGACTTGGTCTCGGGGAGGACGATGTTGCAGGCCACCTATGATCGCATCTTGCCTCTCGTCCCCCCTCAGAACGTCCTGATAGTCACCGGTGGTTCTTATCTCCCCCTGGTTCGGGAGCAGCTTCCTGACCTGCCAGAGAGAAACGTCATCGCCGAGCCAGTAGGCCGGGGTTCGGCACCAGCCGTGGGGCTGGCCGCCATCCACCTGGCCCGCTCCCACCCCAAGGAGGTGATGATCTGTCTCCCCGCCGATCACGTCATCACTCAAGAGGATAAGTTCCGCCGTGTCCTTCGGGCCGCGACCAAGGTGGCGGAGGGGGGTTATCTGGTCACCTTGGGTATCCAGCCTCGCGGCCCGGAGACGGGGTACGGCTATATCCAGACCGACGAATATCTGGAGTCCATCTCCGGTCACGAGGTCTATAAGGTGAAACGGTTTACCGAGAAGCCAGCCCGGGGCACAGCCGAGGCCTTCCTGCGATCCGGCGATTACTTCTGGAATTCTGGCATCTTCATCTGGAGGGTGGATACCATTTTGGGCGAGATAGAGAGGCTCATGCCCAAACTATGTGCTCAGTTGTTGAAGATAAAAGAGGCTCTGGGGAGTGCCGAAGAGTCTCGAGTTCTGGAGAGCCTCTGGGAGTCGGTGGAACCAGAGACGATAGATTATGGCATCATGGAGAAGGCGGTCAAGGTAGCGGTCCTCCCTAGCAGTTTCGGCTGGAGCGATGTGGGGAGTTGGGGCAGCCTCATCGAACTCCTCCCCGCTGATAGCGAGGGTAATGTGGTCGTGGGAGATCATGTGGGGCTCGATACCAAGCGCACCCTAGTTGTCAGCCCCAAGCGGTTGGTGGCCACCATAGGGGTGGAAGATCTAGTCATCGTTGATACCGAGGACGCCATCTTGATCTGCTCTCGGGATCGTACCGAGGATGTGAAAGCCTTGGTAGCCGAACTTCAAAGGAAGCGGAGGGAAGGACTCCTATAGTGGAAGCCTACTGCGTCAAGTGTAGGGCTAAGCGAGAGATGAAAGATCCCCAGCCTGTCTACACCAAGAGGGGACAGCCGGGGACCAGGGGGATCTGTCCCATCTGCGGAACCAAGATGTTCAGGATGGGTAGAACCCCGGCTCATGCCTCGCTCTCTAAACCTAAGAGCACTGCCAAGCCCAAAGGGAGGAAGAAACGGGTCTCCAAAGGTGATGGCAAACTGGTGATAGTTGAATCGCCGGCTAAGGCGCGGACCATGAGGAGGTTCCTGGGCCAGGGTTTCGAAGTCAAGGCTTCGGTGGGGCATGTGAGGGATCTCCTCAAGTCGAGGCTTAGCGTGGATGTGGAGAACGATTTCGCTCCCACCTATCGTGTCCCTGGCGAGAAGCGCCAAATAGTCAAGGAGTTGCAGGAGGCCGCCCAAGGGGCGGCTGAAGTCTATTTAGCCACCGATCCCGACCGGGAGGGGGAAGCCATCGCCTGGCACCTCACCGAGGCGGCCAGGATAGAGGTCCCCGTGCATCGCGTGGCTTTCCACGAGATCACCAAACGGGCGGTAGCCGAGGCCTTTTCCCACCCACGAGGGATAGACATGCGGTTGGTCGAGGCCCAGCAGGCGAGGCGGATTCTGGACCGCTTGGTGGGGTATAAGATCGGCCCTCTCCTTTGGCGAAAGGTGAAAGGGGGGCTCTCTGCGGGCCGGGTGCAATCAGTCGCTTTGCGCCTCGTCGTGGAGCGGGAACGGGAGATCGAAGCCTTCGTCCCTCAAGAGTTTTGGAGCATAGAGGCCGAATTAGCCAAGGAGGAGACGCGGGGGCAGGAGACCCGAGACTCATTTAGAGTCAAACTTGAACGGGTGCGGGGGGAGAAGGTCAGGCTTGAAAGCCAAGACGAAGTTCAACTCATCCTAAAGGAGTTGGAGGGGGCCCCGTATATCGTAGAGCGGGTGAAGAGACGGGAGAAGCAGCGGAGACCGTTTCCTCCCTTTATCACCAGCACCCTACAACAGGATGCGTTCCGCCGTCTCCGCTTCTCAGCCAGGCGCACCATGCGGGTGGCCCAGCAACTATACGAGGGGGTGAGCCTGGGCGGTCGAGGCTCGGTAGGGCTCATCACCTATATGCGCACCGACTCGGTGAGAGTGGCCGCGGCGGCCCAAGGAGCGGCTAGGAGTTATATAAGGGAGAGGTTCGGACCAGCTTTGGTTCCCCCCTATACGCCCCGCTACAAGACGAGGGCCAAGAGGGCCCAAGAGGCCCATGAGGCCATCCGGCCCACCTCAGTGCGCCGGGAGCCAGGGGCTATCAAGGGGTTCTTGACCCGCGACCAATATAGGTTGTATGATCTGATATGGAGGCGCTTCCTGGCTAGCCAGATGGTGCCTGCGCTTTTCGAGGTGACCACCGTAGATGTGAGAGCCGGGGAGAGTTATCTCTTCCGGGCCTCCAGGTCGGTGCTCAAGTTCCCGGGTTTTCTAACGGTCTACGAGATCCGGAGAGAGGAAGAGGAGTCTTTGCCGGAATTGACTGAGGGAGAGCCTCTAGACTGCCTCCGCCTCATCCCAGAGCAGCATTTCACCAAGCCGCCGCCATGGTATAATGAAGCCACCTTGGTGAAGGCGCTGGAGGAGTATGGGATCGGCCGGCCCAGCACTTACGCCCCTATCATCTCTACCATCCAGGCCCGGGGATATGTGGAGAGGGTGGATAGACGGTTGCAGCCCACAGAATTGGGCACCTTGGTCTGCGATCTCTTGATAAAGCATTTCCCGGACATCATGGATGTGGGCTTCACCGCCCAGATGGAAGAGGAGCTCGATCTCATAGCCTCCGGAGAGAAGGAGAGGGTTCCCGTTCTTCGGGAGTTCTATCAACCCTTTGAAAAAGCGTTGGAGCGGGCCGAAGAAGAGATGGAAAAGGTGGAGATCGCTGATGAGCCCACAGGCGAACTCTGCGAGGAATGCGGCAGCGCTATGGTCTTCAAGTTCGGCCGGTACGGGAAATTCATAGCCTGCAGTAACTACCCCGAATGCAAGAACACGAAATCATACCTGGTAAAGATCGGGGTCTTGTGCCCTCGCTGTGGTGGAGAGCTGGTGGAGAGGCGGTCTAGGAAGGGGCGACGTTTCTACGGCTGTGCCAACTACCCAGAGTGCGATTTCGCCGTGGGACGGAGACCTCTTCCTCAGCCCTGTCCTCAGTGCGGTGGTCTCTTGACCATCGCCTCGCGGAAGTTCGCCCGGTGCATCGAGTGCGAGACCCAACTGCCCAGGAAAGAACTGAAAGCCTCTCAAATTGAAGCCGTAACGAGGGGTAGGGAGTGAGGAGAAAAGGGGGAGGCTATCGCATCCCCAAGAGCAGACGGAGGTCCAGATCGAAGCCCTGGAACCAACGGGGCCGCAGATCCCCTCGTAGGCGAAGGGGTCGCAGGTAGGGACGGTGGAAGAGTACCTAGATCGATTCATCACCTATCTTGTGGTCGAGCGGAACGCTTCTCCCTACACGGCTCGGAACTACCGCCGGGAGGTGGGCGAGTTTCTCCGCTTCCTAAAGGGGGAGGGGGTTTCTTCCCCTCAAGAGGTAGATCGCCAACATCTGACCCGCTACCTCCTCTGGCTCAGGGCCAAGGAGTACGCCAAGGCCAGCATAAGGCGGCGGATATCGGAGTTACGCTCTTTTTTCAAGTATTTGGTGGGCCAAAAAGTTCTAGAATCGAACCCCATCGAAGCCATCTCCGCTCCCAAGGTGCCCCAACGTCTCCCCCGCTACCTGAAGCCAGAGGAGATAGGGGCTATCATGGGGGCCCCGGATACCTCTCAGCCTCTGGGGCAGAGGGATCGGGCCATTCTGGAGATCCTCTACGCCACCGGCATGAGGATCAGCGAATTGGTGGGGCTAGATATGGGTACCGTGGAGATCGCCAGGGGCCAAATGATGGTTCGAGGAAAGGGGGGCAAGGATCGGATTGTGCTTCTAGGGCAGCCGGCGCGAGATGCTTTGGACCTCTATCTCAAAAAGGGGCGTCCGAAATTGTTGAAGGGAAGGCGAACAAGTGCTCTCTTTCTCAATCGCTCTGGAGAGCGCCTATCGGTGCGCGGTGTGCAGTTGATGCTGGATCGCTGCGCTAGGAAAGCGGGCTTGAAGTGGGTGACGCCCCACCTCTTCCGCCACACCTTCGCTACCCATATGTTGGGCGGGGGGGCGGACTTAAGGGTGGTGCAGGAACTCTTGGGCCATGCGAGCCTATCGAGCACCCAGGTCTATACCCACGTGAGCCAGAGGAGGGCGCGGGAGGTCTATATGAACTCCCACCCTTTGGCTCGTGAAGGCGAAGTGGAGGGGGGATGAATAGAAAAGCCAGGGTAGAGGAATTGCGCCGGATGCTGAATGAGCAAGGTCTGGACGGCATCCTCATAACCCAGCCTCAGAATAGCCTCTATTTGAGCGGCTTCGGACCATCGGTGCAGCCCGATGAGATAGAGGGGGCACTCTTCATAACAGAAGATGATTCTATCTTGATGACCGATTTCAGATATCTGGAGCAGGCGGAGAGAGAAGCCCCTGCATTTCGGCTCTTCAAGGTGGAGAGGGCCGATGAAGGGATGGTCAAGGCGCTCCCAGGCCTCCTGGAGGGGGTGGGAGCGAAGCGGGTGGGGTTCGAGGCCGAGCATCTGACCTTCGCTCGATACCAAAAGTGGGCCAGCGCCTTGGAGGGGTCTGAGTGGGTGCCCACCAGCGGCTTGGTAGAGGAGATACGGGCTATCAAGGACCAGGACGAGATCGAGGCGATAAGAAAGGCTGTGGCTCTGGCCGATGAGACCTATGCCTACCTCCGTGAATATATCCGACCAGGTCTCACCGAGCGAGAGGTGGCTTGGGAGGCGGAGGTCTACATGCGGCAGGGGGGGGCGGAGAAGATAGCCTTCGACCTCATAATAGCCGGTGGGCCCAACGGAGCCCTGCCTCATGCTACGACCACGGAGCGGGCCCTTAGGGAAGGCGAGCCGGTAGTGATAGACATCGGCGCCCGGGTGGAAAGTTACCATTCTGATCTGACGCGCACTCTCTATCTCGGTGAGCCAGACGCCAGGTTTCAAGAGGTCTACGCTCTGGTGAGAAGGGCCCAAGAGAGCGCTCTAGAGGGTATCCGAGGAGGGATGAAGGGTAAGGAGGCCGATGGTTTGGCTCGGCAGGTGATCGAGGAGGCGGGCTATGGAGAAGATTTCGGCCACGGTCTGGGTCACGGCGTGGGCCTGGCCGTCCATGAGAAACCTAGAGCGACCAAAAGATCGGAGGAGGAACTCCAACCGGGCATGACGCTCACGGTGGAACCGGGCATCTATATCACCGGTTGGGGAGGGGTCCGCATCGAGGATATGGTGGTTATTAGAGAGGAGGGGGTAGAGGTGCTCAGCAGGGCCTCCAAGGAACCGACGCTCCTCTCCCCCGGGATCCTGTAGGCATACTCATCGCTAGAGGAGGAGGGCGGAGAGATGGAGTATATCGATCGCATCGGAAGGGCGAACCTCATCAAGGGAGTGGTTATCTTCCTCGTTGGGTTGGCTATCGGTTGGTTAGCCATCGGTTGGGTCCTCTGGCCGGTGCAATATTACGACACGGATCCCCAAGACCTGCGTCGTAGCCATAAGGAGGCTTGGATCTTGATGGTCGCCGACTCCTATAGCCTCAATCAAGACGATGAGGTGGCTCAAGAACGACTGCAAGGCTTCGAGGAGAGCGAGGTGGGGGAGATCATCTCCTCCCTCATCGTGCACGCGGAAGAAGAGGGTGATCTCCCCGCGGCACAAAGGTTGCGAGAGCTGGCTGGGGCAACGGGGGTAACCCTGCCCGGGGCTCTGCCGGAGGCTACTCCCACACCCGCGCCAGTGGCCCGTGGCCCTTCTATTATCCGCTCCTTAGGCCTAGTCTTAGTCATCTTCCTCCTTGTGGCCCTAGTGGTAGTGGGTGGAGGAGTGGCGCTGGCCCGTTGGAGGGAACGGCGAGAGAGGGCTCCTCTGCGCCCCGCGCCTAAGGAAGAGGAGTTGATAAGTTGGGAGGTGCCAGAGGAAGCCCCTCTAGGGCAGTTCGTGACCACCTATACCTTGGGCGATGACGGCTACGATACCTCTTTCAACATCGAGACCCCTGCTGGCGAGTTCTATGGAGCCTGTGGGGTGGGCTTCTCGGAGGTGATAGGCGAGGGGGCTCCAGATAAGATGGCCGCTTTCGAAGTTTGGCTCTTCGACAAGACCGACCCCGACAACGTGCAAACGGTCACCAAGGTGCTGATGAGCGAGCACGCCTATAGCGATGAGGCGCTGCGAGAGAAGATGAAGGATCGAGGAGGGGCGGTCTTGGTGGAGAGAGGGAAGACCATCACCATCGAGGCCGTGGGTCTGCAACTGAGGGCCCAGATAGTGGACTTCGCCTACGGGGTGAGCTCCGATTTGCCTGCTAGTAGTTTCTTCGAGAGGCTGACCACGGAACTGACGCCTCTAGTCAAGACGGAGACCTAGATGTGCATCTCGGTTCTTGTCGATATCTAGGAGGATAGTAATCTCATCGCCCGCGAGACCACCAAAGAGCGCCTGGCCAAAGAGACTACCTTGAGCCTGAACCTGATGGCTTCACCGGTCGGTTGTAATCGCTTATGAGAAGAGGGCCTCTCTAGGAAAGGGTTCTTTTCTAGCCTCGAAGGGGGAAGCTGGCGCTCTAATTGTAAGTAGTACCAAAGTCAGGCTTGACTCGATGAGTTGCCTGTGGTAATCTGCGAAGCGCGGGAGATGGGAGGCAGATTTGTTTGCCGCTTCTGCATGAGGAGCCGAGCCACTCGATGGATTCGGCTCCTCGTCTCTTAGGCGCCAAGGATGTTCATGGCGACGAGAGTTTGGAGAGTTGCTGATGGGGGATTGAGCCGCATGGCAATCGATGCTGGGCTTTATCTCCTTGAGTGCTTTTCTGGTTTCCTCTGCGCGCGCAGGTAGGAGTTTTACCTTCCCTGGCGCCCGGCCTGGCACGTGGCAGTCCAGGGGGCAGGCGACTTGGGCTGGGGCGCAGGCTGATAACCAGGGAAAACATCGACCAGACTGAGACGAGATTCGGTCAAAGGCGCGGAGCGGGCCTCTTATGAGTGAGCGTGGGACGGGCTTTCCCATCTACTTTCAATCATTGACTGAACCCCGCGAGAGGGGTACAATAGAAATGGGGAATGTTTCGTCCTAGGAGCCCACATGACCTTAAGGATTAAGCAAGTAGTCAAGCGAACAGGCGCTATTGTCCCTTTCAAGCGCGAGCGCATCACCAACGCTATCTATCGGGCGGCGGTAGCGGTGGGCGGCCGCGACCGGTCGATCACAGAAGGTCTGACTGACCAGGTTATCGCTATTCTCGAAGAAAACACGCCGCCAGGACATATCCCCGCCGTAGAGGAGATCCAAGATATCGTCGAGAAGGTGCTGATCGAGAACGGCCACGCGAAAGTCGCCAAGGCCTACATTTTGTATCGCTACGAGCAGAGTCGCCGACGGCGAATGAAGATCGCCAAGTCGCATCGTGATTCCGGGAACATCCCCTACCGCAAGATCTGGGAAGTCCTTTCTTGGGCGGTCGATCACGATGTCAACACGATCGAGCGCCTAAACGCGCGAATCGCCCAGGGAGAGTTGCCGGAAATCGTGAGGGAATCCGACAGCGCTTATGAGGAGGACCTGGCGACGGCGGCAGAGATGATCAGGGAGCGTGGGGACGACTTAAAGATGGTTATCATCGCCGGGCCTTCCTGCTCCGGCAAGACTACCACAACAGCGAAGCTCAGTGACCAGTTACAAAAGATGAGCCTCAGCCTCATCGCGCTCAACGTCGATAACTACTTCTTCGACCTGGAACTCCACCCGAAGGATGAGTTTGGCGACTACGACTTCGAGACGCCGCAGGCCCTGGACCTGGAACTTATCAACGACCACCTGGTGCGCTTGATCGCTGGGGAGGAGGTGTGGCTTCCCCGTTACGACTTCAAAACGGGCAAACGGTACGATAACGCAACCCCGATGCGGATCGAGCCGAAGGAAATCATCCTCATCGACAGCCTGCACGGTCTTTTCCCCGACATGACCCAGGGTGTGGCCGACGAACGCAAGTTCAAACTGTACATCGAGACATTGCTCCAGATGAAAGGGCCCAATGGGAAGTTCGTTCGCTGGACCGACTTGCGACTGAAGCGCCGCATGGAGAGGGATGCCACCTACCGCGCGTACGATCGCCATCGCACGCTGGAACATTGGCACTATGTCCGCAGCAGCGAACTTCGCCACATCATCCCCCAAATCAACACGGCTGACTACATCGTCAACAGTGCCCTGCCGTATGAGTTGCCCATAATGAGGGCCAGGCTGATCACCTACTTCGAGAGGTGGGTGGAAGAGCATAGGGACGATCCACTGCGAGTCGATGCCTTCATTCGCGCTAAGCGTGTGTACGAGCTCTTGAACTCTGTTACCCCGGTCGAGGACGATTCGGCCATCCCGCCCACCTCGCTCCTCCGGGAGTTCATTGGCGGCAGTTGCTACGAATATTAGTCGCCTCCAATACTGGGCGCCACTTCCATCTTCTCTAGCACCTCTCTGGTGGACAGGTGAGCCTCTTGCGACCTTGCCTAAGTGCAATGCAAACTGTCGACTTCCCCTGCTTGCGAGAGCGGATGCGACGTCACATGATGGCCAAGCAGTCCACATAGGAGGGAGAATGCGAAATCCGACCGATGAGGAGATAAAGGAGATACTGAAGAGCGCCAAGAATATCGCCGTGGTGGGGCTGTCGGGTAAGCCGAGGCGGGATAGCCATCGGGTGGCGGCCTATCTCAAGACGCGGGGCTACAAGATCTTCCCCGTCAACCCTACCATCAAGGAGTCCCTGGGTGAGAAAGCCTATCCACGGTTGGAAGATATCCCCGAACCGATAGATGTGGTGGAAATCTTCCGCGCTCCTGAGTACGTGCTCCCCATCGTGGAATCGGCCATCGCCATGGGGGCCAAGGTGGTCTGGATGCAGTTGGGGGTGGTGAACGAGGAAGCGGCGAAGAAGGCCCGAGATGCAGAGCTCACGGTGATGATGGATAGGTGCATGATGCAGGAACACAAGAGGCTCTTGGCTAAGGTTGGCCGATGAAGATCGCAAGGCCCTTGGTGGAAGGAGTTTTCCTCTCGCGCGATAACCGGTTTCGGGCCAGCGTCCGAGTCGGGGATCGGGTTGTGGCCGCTCATGTGCCCAATTCTGGGAGGTTCACCGAACTATTGACCCCAGGATCTTGGCAGAGGCAGGGGAGTCTAAACGCCTCACAAGGTATGACCTCTTGATGGTCTCCCTGCCCGGGAACCTGGTCTCCATCGACGCCCGCCTGCCCAAGCGTTTGGTCGAGGAGGCGGTCATCGGTGGCCGGTTGGAGGGGTTCGAAGGCTATACCAAGGTGGAGCGAGAGGTACGCTATGGCCGAAGCAGATTAAACCTCCTTTTGGAAGGCGAGGGTAGGAGGTGTTAGGTGGAGGCCAAGTCGGTGACCTTGGTGCGGGAGGGTATAGGCTAGTTCCCGGACGCAGTCACTAGCCGGGGTCGCCGCCATCTGGAGGAGCTGGTCGAACTTAAGGCGAGCGGGGAGCGAGCAGCCATCATTTTCGTAGTGCAGCGGGAGGATGCTAAATCCCTTTCTCCCCACGGTGAGTCGGATGCCCAATTTGGCGCGGTCGTCCGGGAGGCGGTGGCCGGCGGCGTGGAGGCCTGTGCTTACACTTGTCGGGTGAGTTGAGGGGAGGTTGCGTTGGAACAGAGGATCCCGGTTCTTCTTTTTTTGGGGGGTGTGCCTAGCACTATACGAAATACGATGGAGTTGACATAACAACACGCTTGCCATCATACGTTCTTGATGGTATAATAAGTTATATAAGGTAGCGATTATGGTTAGGGGATATCGGGGGGAAACTCAACAGGAAAGGAGGTGGTAGGGGTGGAGGTAGAAGGCTTCTGCGTCAAGTGTAGGGCGAAGCGGCAGATGCGGAACGCGAAGGAGATAATGACCAAGAACCGCAGGAAAGCCGCTCAGGGCATCTGTCCCGTATGCGGCACCAAGATGTTCAAGTTCCTGCCTATGAAGTGAGGGGTCTCTCATGCTCCTCTGGGCGCTTTCTAGGCCCTCTAGACCCGCTCTCTCAGGCTGAGAGCGGGTCTCTCCTTGGCTCTCTGGCGGTATTCATCTGATTCCACAGAGGTTGGTCGGGCCCTGAAGGGAAGCCTGCTGGAGGGCTTCGTCACCATACCGCTCTTGAATCTCGTCCACGGCCCGGTGGAGACGGCTCAGTTTCGCTTCTCTTTGGTCGAAGAGATCCAACTGAGAGGGAAGGCGGGGCGTCAAGTTGCTGATGCTCACCCCCACCAGACGGATCCGCATTCCCGGCCGGCATTCGCGCCGAAGGATCTGCACCGCTTGATCGTAGATGACCTGATCTAGGTCGGTGGGGCGGGGGAGGGTGGCGCTGCGAGTGAGGGTGGTGAAGTCGCTATGGCGTAGTTTTACGGTGATGGTCCTCCCTCGCATCCTATGACCGCGGAGCCTGCGCCCCACTCTCTCGCAAAGGTCCAACAGGTACCGTTGGACCTCTCTTAGGGTGGTTAGGTCCCGAGCGAAGGTATGTTCGTGGCCCATAGATTTGGGCTCTCTGTGGGGTGTGAGAAGGGAGTCAGCTCTACCCCAGGCGCGCCGCTGCAGAACTCTGCCCAAGGCTCCGAACTCCTTCTCCAAGAGATGAAGAGGTAGACGAGCCAACTCTCCGATGGCCTCTACTCCTAAGGCGCGGAGGCGTTGAGCCGTGGCTGGGCCAACGCCCCATAGCCGCTCCACGGGGAGGGGGGCTAAAAAAACCGCCTCTTGCCCGGGGGGTACTACGACTAGGCCCCCTGGCTTCCGTTCCTCCGAAGCCATCTTGGCCAGGAGTTTGTTGGCAGCCACTCCCAGCGAGGAGGGCAGGCCCACTTCCTCCTTTACCCGCCGTTGGATGGTGCGGGCTATCTCTTCCGCCGGCCCCCACAGCCTCTCGCATGCGGTGATATCTAAGAAGGCCTCATCGATGGAGACCTTCTCCATCAAGGGGGTGTATTTTGAGAGGAGAGCCATCACTTGGTCGGAGATCTCCGAATATCTCTCTGGATCTCCGGGGATGAGGATAGCCTGGGTGCAGAGGCGCAAGGCCTGGGCGGTGGGCATCGCTGAGCGGACGCCGTAGGCTCGAGCCGGGTAGGAGGCCGAGGCGACTACCCCTCTCCGGCCGGGGCCTCCTCCCACGATGATCGGCTGGCCCGCGATTCCCGGGTTTAGGAGTTCTTCTACAGAGGCGAAGAAGGCGTCGAGATCGATATGGATTAGGCGACGATCTTCATAGACCATTTGTTCTATATTATAGCATAGATGTTTTGTGAGGTCAAGGGTTTGCCAGTAGCGAGAACTTGTGGTACACTTATATCCTGTTGAAGGCTTCACTTTCGACTTTCTTCAAGAGGTTAACCGATGGATCTAATCGCTTCGGTAGAACAAGAACAACTCCGGGAGGATCTGGCGGAGATCAGGCCGGGGGATACGGTACGGGTCTATATACGCATCGTGGAGGGGGACCGGCAGCGGACACAGGTCTTCCAAGGGACGGTGATGCGGTTGCGGAAGGGTGGTGCACGGACCAGTTTCACGGTGCGGCGGATCGCGGCCCATGGGGTAGGGGTGGAGCGGACTTTCCCTCTCCATTCTCCCCGTATCGAGAAGATACAGGTGCTCCGTCATGGCCATACGAGGAGAGCCCAACTATACTTCCTCCGTGGTCGCCGGGGCAAAGCGGCTCGTCTGAGGGAGAAACGGACCTAGGGTTTGTTGGGTAGGAAGAGAAGGGGAGGCCCGAATATGAGGGGCTCCTCTTTTTCCGTGGGGATGAGTTATGCCTGGCGTTTCCAAGCGAGGAAAGCGTAGTCCACGAAAGGCGCATTATCCCCATCTCCGGGAGGAGCGAGCCCTTATTGGCCGCGGCTACCGGCGGATAGCGGGGCTCGACGAGGCGGGGCGGGGCTCCTGGGCGGGGCCGGTGGTGGCTGCGGCGGTGGTTTTACCCCTGGAGTGGCGCGATTTGCCAGCCAAACTCTTGGGCGTCCGCGATTCCAAACTGCTCACTCCCCGCCGGAGGGAGGAGGCCCTCGAGAAGGTCATCGAGGTGGCGATGGGGATAGGGATGGGGGTCGTGCCTCCTCAGTTCATCGACGAGAGGGGAATCGTGGCTGCCACTAGGCTGGGTATGAGGCGAGCCCTCGACGCTCTCCCCTTGAAGCCCGACTACCTCCTGGTCGATTTCTTGTCCCTCCCTGAGGAGTCTTTGCCCCACAAGAGCATCGTCCGGGGCGACAACCTCTCCCTCTCTATAGCCTGTGCTTCTATCGTGGCCAAGGTCGAGCGGGACCGCATGATGATCGCTTCTGAGGCGGAGTATCCAGGGTATGGTTTCGCCCGACACAAGGGGTACGGGACGCCCCAGCATCGGGAGGCACTTTCGAGTCTGGGTCTCACCCCCTTGCATCGGCTCTCTTTTAGGCCCATGAGGTTCATGGTGTGAAGAGGCGCGAAAGCGCCAAGAGGAAAGCCCCTTCCCAGCAACTAGGAAGGGGCCCTTCTTATCTGTCCATAGGCGGCGGTTTCAGTAGTTCTTCAAGATGAGGGGGAGGTAGACTCTCTTGCACTGATCGCTGGCGGTGTTCTCGTCGGCCCCAATGTCAACGAAGCAGTCATGAGGTCGAGGGTCTCCCTCGAAATCGGTGGCTGGTGCTCCGCTGAAGGTGCCCTTGTTGATGGCGGGAGAGTTTACCTGGATGTGGTACTCCGGGTCCGCGAAGAGGGGGTCGCCGCTTACCTCATGGGTGCTGTTGATGGAGCCACCGCCTGCGGTGTCGTTGGTGTTGCCATAGAATAGCGTGTAATCGGCCATGACGGTGGTGTCACTAGCGGCGAGGATTCCGTAGGTGTGGCTGACGACGATATTGTTGGTCAGGGTGAGCGTGGTGGTACCGGTTGCGTACACCCCTTCATCACCGCTCCCCAGGTTGTTCTGGGCGATGGTGTTGTTGATTAGCGCCCCACTGGTGGGGAGGCCAACTGAACCCCACACCCGTATCCCTCCCGCCACACCATCGGCCCGATTCTGGGCGATAACGTTATTGGTGAGGGTGAAAGGAGCGCTTGTAACTACATTGAGACCGCCGCCACCAGGCGCTGTGTTAGTGATAATACGGTTGCCGTCGAGCGTGGCGTTGCTGTAGTTGAGCATAACGCCACCCCCCTCGCTGTTTGGGGCGATGCCAGCGGTGTTACCGCTGATGGTGTTACCGCTGACAGTGGCGTCGCTGTGGTGGAGGTACAGGCCACCCCCGTAGCCCGTGTAGCCCGTGCTGGCGGTGTTGGAGAGTATCTGGTTGCCGCTGACGAGAGCCGAGGCCGAGGCATCATACAGGTAGAGGCCACCTCCAAAGCCGAAGTCACTAGCGCTGGTGCTGGTGCTGGCGATGTTGTCCGTGATGACGTTGTTCTGGATGACGGGGTCCGCGCCTGTACTGTAGATGCCTCCGCCCTGCCTGCGATAGTGGGCCTCAGCGTCGGCGTTGCCCCCGGTGATGATGAAGCCATCGATGGTGGGGGAGATATCGCCGTAGATGTAGACCACTCGCCCCTGCCCTTGGGCGTCCAGGGTAGTGGGATAAGCCTCGGGATCGCAGGCGGTGAAATCGGCGTTCCAACCGCCCTGCAGCGTTATCGTCTCGGTGATCTCGGCCACTGTGCCCGCGGTGTCTGTGTAGGTGCCCGTGGCGACGAGTATCTCGTCAAAGGGTAAGGCTGCGTTCAGGGCAACCTGCACGTTGGTGTAGCAGGGGATGTTCTCCCCGCAGAAGCCATCAGTCGAGACGTAGAGAGGGCCAGAGGCCCTTGTCACCCTGGTGGCCAGGGTTGCAGCCACCAGCAGTACTAGGAAGATGGTGGTCAATAGCGAGGTCAGGGTTCTGCTTCTCATCTCCTCCTCCAGCCCCAGACGAAAAAGCCGACCTATTTCCTGGCAGGGGTTCTGCTTTGGCTCAATATATCAGAGAGGAGGAAAGCGGTCAAGCCTCTTTTGCTTTACCCTGCCCTCCATGCTATACTGGCTTTGGGGTGGAGGTCAGAAAAGAGGAGGGAGGAGAATGGCCACCTATATCATGCTGAGCACCTTGACGGACGAAGGAGCGAAGACGATCAAAGAGCGTCCAGGGCGGATCAAAGAGGTTAACCGGGAGATCGAGGCCCTGGGCGTGAAGGTTAAGGCCCAGTACGCTGTTTTGGGGCAATACGATTTCGTAAACATAGTGGAGGCTCCCGATAACGAGACGGTGGCTCGCGTCTCGATAGAACTGGGTTCCCGGGGGAGCGTCAAGATTCAGACCTTGGCCGCTATCCCTATCGATGAATTCATCGCCAAGTTGGAGTAGAAAGACCCCTAGCACCTCCACCCCTCTTTTAGCCCTCTGCTCTCAGCCCCAAGGCGAGGAAGGCGAGATGTTAAGCCGTCCGAAGCAATCGATCTCTTCCCTGGCGGAAGGGGTCTTTTTTGGTGAATCTGTGGTATCTTTTTTGACCGTGGAGAGAAGATGAAGCCTCAAGAATGGCGAAGGAGTTTGGGTCGTCGGGGGGAAGAGTTGGCGGCTAGTTATCTGGAGAAGAAGGGGCATCTCATACTCCAGAGGAACTATCGGAGCGGAGCGGGAGAGATGGATATCGTGGCCCAGGAGGGGGATTGTCTCGTCTTCGTGGAGGTGAGGGCGCGCAGCACCAGGGAGTACGGCACGCCCGAGGAGTCGATCACCCCAGCCAAGGCCCAGAGGCTGATCAAAGTAGCACAAGGCTATCTTCAAGAGCAGGGTGAATCGGCGAGGGAATGGCGGATCGATCTGGTGGCTATCCAGTTGAGAGGTGATTTTTGTCGCCTCAATCATGTAGTGAATGCGGTAACGGGTGATGGTCTCTAGAGCCCTCATTGCCATCGTGGGACCTACGGCGGTGGGAAAGACAGAACTGGCGCTCCGCCTATGTGAGGAGTTCGGGGGCGAGGTGATCTCCGCCGACTCCCGGCAGACGTATAAGGGGATGGATATCGGCACCGCCAAGCCCACAGTCGAAGAGAGGCGCAGGGTCCCTCATCATCTTGTGGATCTGATCGAGCCTGATGAGGGGTTCACCCTGGTTCAATACCAAGAGAAGGCTTATGAGGCCATTGACGGGGTCCTGTCCAGGGGGCGACTGCCCTTCCTGGTGGGGGGGACGGGGCTCTATGTGAAGGCTTTAGTGGAAGGGTTCTCTGTTCCCCGCGTGAAGCCAAACCTGGCTCGACGGAGGGCGCTCATGAAGGAGGCTCGAGAGAGGGGGGCGGAGGCGTTGCATGCCCGGCTCAAAGAGGTGGACCCTACGGCTGCGGCCCGGATAGACCCCCAAAATGTACAGCGGGTGGTTCGGGCCTTGGAGGTGTACGAGGCTACGGGCCAGCCCATCTCCCGGTTGCAGAGAAAGGAGCCGCCGCCTTACAGAATTCTCAAGATGGGGCTGGCTATGGAACGGAAAAGGCTCTACCGGCGCATCGATGAGAGGGTGGATAGGATGATGGGGATGGGGTTGCTGGAGGAGGTCAAGAGACTCGTGGAGAAGGGGTATGGTTACCATCTGCCGGCCATGTCGGGGCTGGGCTATAAGCAGTTGGGGCTCTACTTGCGAGGCGAAGTCGATCTGGGGGAAGCGGTGCGGATGATCAAATCGGAGACCCGCCGCTTCGTGCGGCAGCAGTATGGGTGGTTCAGGCTGGACGATGAGACGATAAAGTGGATAGAGGTGGATGGGGATCCATACGCTGAGGCAAGAGCAGTGGTGGAAGTGTTTCTGGATGCCTTCGCGTAGTGATAGACCATCTCTGGAGATGTGCTCTATTTGATCCTGAATAGGTGCAAGGCGGACAGAGGCTGGAAGTCTAGGTTAGGATGTCTGCGTTCGTGTAGTCATCCCAATACACCCTCGCCACACCCGACCCACCTATTCTGCCTCCAGCACGAAGGCCGCTGCTCCCATGAGACCTGCATCATCTCCCAGAGCGGAGGGGACGATTTTCACCCCTTGTTTGATAGACGGGATGGCTCGGGCCTCCGCCGTAGCCCGGATAGGGTCGAAGAGGAGATCACCCGCCTTGCTCACCCCGCCGCCCAAAATGACCAGTTGGGGGTTCAGGATATGTAGGAGGTTAGCGATCCCCAATCCGATGTAGAAGCCGGCCTCTTTGAAGATGGAGTTGGCTAAGGGGTCCCCCGCCTCGGCGGCTTGAGCCACCACCCTGGCTGTAACCTTGCTCAGGTTGCCTTTCACCAGCCTGGTGATGGATGTCTCGGTCCCTTTCTCCATCTCCTCCACCGCTCGCCGAGCAATGGCTGGGCCGGAGGCGAGGGACTCTAGGTGACCTCGGCCTCCACAGCCACAAGGAGGCCCCTCCGGTTCCAGGATCATGTGTCCGACCTCTGCGGCGAGCCCCCTGGCTCCCAGGAGGAGCCTTCCCTGAGTGATGATGCCCCCACCTATCCCCGTGCTGATGGTGAGATAGATGAGATCGTTTACCCCCTGGCCAGCGCCGAAGCGGTGCTCCCCCAAGGCCGCTAGGTTGGCGTCGTTATTCAGATAGACGGGCACCTTGAAGGCACGATGGAGGATATCGGCCAGGGGCACCTCACGCCAGCCTGGTAGGTTTGGAGCCTGATGGACGATCCCCTTCCAGGGGTTCAAGGGGCCGGGGGCGGCGATGCTGACGGGCTCGGTACCTCTGGCCACATCTCGGATGCAGGCCTCGATGCGTCGTATGACCGGCTCCGGTCCTTCCTGAGCCAGGGTCTCCCTCTGAGCGCGGGCCAATATCTCGCCCTTTTCATTTATGAGTGCTGAGCGGATGTGGGTGCCGCCCAGATCTACGGCCACGACGTTATCCTTCACTTGCCTCCACTCCTCTTCTATGATACAAGAATAAGAGATGAAAACGGTCATCTCCGCCTCCCGACGGACAGACCTCCCCCTGGGGTACCCGGGTTGGATGGCGCGGGCCATCCATCAGGGTTGGGTGCGGGTGAAGCCGCCCTGGGGCGGCCGAGAAAAGGTCGTCTCTCTGCGGCCGGAGGATGTGCATACCCTCGTCCTTTGGTCCAAAGATTACTCTAGGCTTCTGGCCAACAGGGGAAGCCTCAGGGAGGCGCTGGCGGTCTACGATCATATTTTCTGCCATTTCACCGTCACCGGGCTGGGAGGGATGCCCCTGGAGCCCGGGGTTCCCCCTTGGAAGGAGGCGATGGAGCAGTTGCCGCCTCTTATCCGGTTCGTGGGCCATCCCCACCGGGTCACCGTCCGCTTCGACCCTATCATCCATTGGAGAGAGGATGGGGTCAGAAGCAACCTTCCCTACGCCAAAGAGATCTTCAAAGAGTGTGTTCGCCAAGGCGTTAAAGATGTGCGGATCTCCTTCGCCACGCTATATGGTAAAGTGTTGAAGCGGCTCGGTTGGAGTTGGTACGACCCGCCATTAGAGGAGCGACTCAAAATAGCCGGCACCCTAGTAGATATGGGCCGTTCCCTGGGCCTGACCATCTACGCTTGCAGCGACCAGGCTCTGGAAAGCGTCGGTGCTCTCCCTTCAAGTTGCATCGACGGGCGGCTCTTGGCTGAACTCCACCCCAAGGGGTTGCTCGCTGATACCGAAAAGGATCGGGGGCAACGGAAGGAGTGTGGTTGTACTGTGAGCGTGGAGATAGGATCCTATAGTCAGCGTTGCCCTGGTAGCTGTGTCTACTGCTATGCTAACCCCTTTATCCCTCGAAGAAAGGCTTCTCCAGGTCGTCGAAATACCAGATCCCTTGATTAGCCAAGTAGTCGTGGGCGTTGTCGAGGAGAGCGCAATGCCTGCTCTCCTCCTCGACCAGGAAGCGGAAGACAGCCTGGGCGGTAGGATCGGAGGTTTCGGCGGCCGCTTTCTCGTAGAGCCTGTAGCCGCGGCGCTCGAAATCCATGGCTATCTTCAGAGCGTCGAGGTCGCTGGCGTCTTCAGGGATCAACCTTTCTATCGCCTCCTCCTGAGGGAAGAAGCGCACAGAGGGATGAGGCTCTTCCCTTTGAGTGGCCTCGAGGTCAAGCCACCGACCCGTTCCCGTGATAGCACCGTATTCGACCTGGAGGATCTGCAGGTGCCCCTCTTCATCCTGGGCCAGGGAGCGAAACATCCTCTGGCCCAGTTCGTCCTCGGTTCTCTCCACGGCTTCCAGATATAGCGCTCGGCCTTCCAGTTCGTTGCCCATAGCCTGGCGTAGAACGGATAAAGCGAAATCCATCCCTTCGTTCATCGGCCCTCCTAAATCATTCCCACGGGCGATCAAACGCGCCGTCTATTCTAACATAGGGGAGGGGTGGTGGCAAAAAGCCCTCCCTGAAGGGCGAGATATGATATAATGAGATGGAGAGGTAGGGAGATGGGTGAGGTCCGTATTGGCCTTTGTTCTTGGACAGACAAGAACCTCATCGAAAGCCGGACCTTCTACCCTCCAGGGGTCGATGATGCCAAGGGCCGCCTACAATATTATGCCCGCGAGTTTCCCCTGGTGGAGGTGGATAGTTCGTACTACGCCCTGCCCTCGGAGAGGAACTCCCGCCTCTGGGTGGAGCGGACTCCTGAGCAGTTCACCTTCAACGTGAAGGCCTATAGCCTCTTCACCAACCACCCTACCTGCACCTATGGCCTCCCCAAGCAGATATTTGTGGGTCTCCCCCCAGAGGCCCAAGCGAAGGAGAGGATCTGCTTCGACGATGTGCCGGGTGAACTGCGCGATGAACTATGGGGTATGTTCGACAGCGCCTTGAGACCCCTCCACGAGGCAGGAAAACTGGGGACGATCCTCTTTCAGTTCCCCCGTTGGTTTTTCCCCGGCCGAAAGGGGTTCTCCCATATCTTAGGCTGCCAGAGGAGTCTCCCCCACTACCGACTGGCTATCGAGTTCCGGAATAACGTATGGCTCAACCAGGACAACGTAGAAGACACCTTGGGTTTCTTGGAGGCCTACGGTATGACCTTCGTCTGTGTAGATGAGCCCCAGGGGTTCCGGTCCAGTTGTCCTCCTCTGGCCGCCGTGACCAGCGACATCGCTATAGTGCGCTTTCATGGACGGAATACCGATACCTGGGAGAAGAAGGGGATCGCCGCCGCCGAAAGGTTCAAACTGGTACTATGAGCGGGAGGAGATAGACGAATGGGTGCCCAAGATCAGGGAGATAGCCGAGGAGGCGAGGGAAGTCCATCTGATGATCAATACCTGTTACCATGATCAGAGCGTGGTGAACGCCAGACTGCTCCGGGAGCGACTTTCACAGGTGGGGTGATCCTTCTTCTT
>JAUVHF010000042.1 GCA_030593425.1 Anaerolineales bacterium | reverse complement strand
GCAGAAGCCAGGTCCACCCGGCCCTGGTGGTCGTACCCCACCTCCCTTATGGGCAGCCCCAGGCCTTGAGTATAGGTTCGAAGCACCTGGCGGTAGGCTGGATGGACGTTTCCGGCTACAACTAACTCCTCGCGGCGGGTGATACGCGCGGCCATGAGGGCCGCCTCCGCCACGGCTGAAGCCCCATCATAAAGGGAGGCGTTAGTCACATCCATGCCCGTGAGGTCACAGATCATGCTCTGATACTCGTAGATGGCGGTCAAGGTCCCTTGGCTGGCCTCCGGTTGATAGGGGGTATAAGCGGTATAGAACTCCCCCCGCCGTAGAACGTGATCCACCACCGCAGGGATGAAATGACGGTAAGCCCCAGCACCCAAGAAGCAAGGGTGGTGGTCTAGATCCGCGTTCTCTTCCGCCAACCCTTGGAAGAGCCGCACCACCTCCATCTCCGAGAGACCAGGGGGGAGATCAAGAGAGGGGTAGCGACTTTCCTGGGGTACAACTTCAAAGAGCCTGTCGATAGAATCGACGCCTATGGCCTCGAGCATCCTTTGGCGATCGGCCTCGGTATGGGGAACGTAGCCCATCTCTTACTCCCTGCGGACCCTCCGAACCTCGAAGGTCACCCAAGCGTGGTCTGGACAGGTGAAAGTTGTACTGTCTGGATCCTTTGCCTCACCGTAGGTCACTAGATCTGCGCCCAATCGCAGGGCATGGATGAGGGGATACATGGCACAAAAAGCCTCGCCACATAGCCCCAAGGGTGTCCTGTACTGGAACTCGAATCTGTCGCCCACCTTATGACCGGCCCGGCAACCGGACTTCGCTTCCGTCACGGTGACGACGAACCCCCAATCCTCCTTAAACTCGTTCTCCACCTTATTCTCCTACTCGAGCCCTTCTAAGTACTCCTCGTACTCCTCGGCGGTCAAGAGGTTGTCCAGTTCGGAGGTATCTGAAGGCTTGATTTTTATCATCCAACCCTTGCCACAGGGAGCCTCGTTGACGAACTCAGGGTGGTCACTCAACTCCTCGTTCACCTCCAACACCTCCCCACTGAGAGGCGCATAGAGGTCCGAGGCCGCTTTCACCGACTCCACCACCCCGAAGGGTTCAAACTGGGTCAAGATCTCCCCCAGAGGCGGCAACTCCACATAGACTATATCGCCCAACTGGTCTTGGGCATAGTCGGTGAGCCCGACGGTAGCGAGCCCCCCCTTAAGCCTCACCCACTCGTGTTCTTTGCCATATTTGCGATCCCGCGGGTTCATACCTGCTCCCTTCTTTATGAAAGGACGCTATCGCCTCTAGCCCACAAAACGAGGAGACCGATGATGGTTTTGCCATCCTCGATCTCCCCACCATCGATCATCCCTAACACCTGAGGCCAGGAAAGCCAGGATATTTCAATCCTCTCGTCCGCCTCCGTCGGCTTCCGGCACCTCCCGGCGGGTAACCCTCCCCTCGGAGAGGCGAACGGTATCCACCCTCAACCCTATCAGTCGGCCCTCATACATCCGCTCACTGGCGATGGTCACCTCTTTCCCCAAGCGCCTCTCGCTCTAAGGGATGACCAGCCTCTGTCCCACGTAGATGGTATAGGGATAGGTGAGGCCATTGGCCTCAGCCAGGGTCTCCACAGATGTACCGTAAGCCAGGGCGATAGAGAAGAGGGTATCGCCGAACTGCACTACGTACACCTGGCCAGCGACCGGCGTCACCTCCCCGACCCCAGGGATAACCAATTCTTGCCCCACATATATGAGGTAGGGGTAGGTAAGCCCATTGGCCTCAGCCAGCGCCTCCCAAGAGACCCCATAGGCCTGAGCGATGGAGAAGAGGGTCTCTCCCCAGGAGACGATATGGACCGTCACTCCAGGTGTGGCGGTGGGTGAAGGGGTAGGGGTCGCTACTAGCGTGGCTGTAGGGGTGGGAGAGGCAAGTAGTGGCGTCTCCGTCACCTGGGGAGCGGTGGTAGGTGTACTCACCGGCTCGGTGGCCTGGGGCAGGATAATCTGGGGCTTGGGCCGCTGACAGCCAATCAAACCGACGATAGAGAGCATGACCAAGATCATAAGAGCCTTCTTCATCCCTTCTCCTTTCTAGGAGCCCCAGGCAGCGATAGCCTGGCGCATCTCCGCTTCATGAACCTCCTATACCGGGCAGCAAGCGGGGTTTATCTCCCAGCATCCTTTCTCTTCCACACATAACCGCCCCCCTAGATGTGATGGCACTCTATGGGGGCAAGAGTTCATCTGTCGGCCATAACCTTTTCAAACGCTCGGTACGCCTCCTCCCCATAGAGGACGAAGACCACCTCCTCTAAGGAGCATTCTTTTGCCAGATGCTCACCCACCTCTTGAATCATCACCTCGGCGGCCTTCGAATAGGGGAAACGCCCTACCCCCGTGCCCAGGGCGGGAAAGGCTATACTCTTTAGGCCCAGTTCCTCGGCTCGGAGGAGGCCGTTTCTGGTCGCCGCTCGGATCTTCTCCTCATCGGTGACTAGATCAGGCCCCATCACCGCAGCGTGGATCACGTACTTACAAGATAACTTCCCCGCCCCGGTGACCACCGCCTCCCCAACAGAGATAGGCCCCTTCTTCACCGCCTCTTCCTCTATCTCCCCACCGCCAACCCGCTTAATGGCTCCGGCCACCCCACCTCCCATCCAGAGGGAACTTTGGGCCGCATTGACGATCGCTTCCGTCTCCTCACGGGTGATGTCCCCTTGACGGAGGGTGATTCCAGCCATTCCTATCTACTCTGTCCCCTCCATATCGATGAGAACCCGGGCTACAGCATCGATGGCCACCCGCTGCTTGCGGTAGAGATCCGACTCGCTCATGGCCAAACGCTGGGCGATATCCCTCATGCGCCAGCCACGGATGAACTTCATCTCCAAGATATTGTAGAGTACCCACCCTCTGGCGGCGAGGCTCCTTTCCTCCTCTGGAGGCTTCAGGGCCTCGATAGCCCCCCGCAGGACCAAACGGAGAGCCTTCGTGGGAACATATCCGTTCTCCGCCAGGGCCCTCTGCACTATCCCCATCTTGAGGAGGGGGCTCTCTAAGAGTTTGGGGCCTCCCCAATAGTGAGCCAGGGCCTCTTTCACCACCTTGTTGAAATCGGGAGTGTAGATGGGGCTCTCCTCCGGCGGAAAGACGGCGGAACCCACATAACGAGGGGTGCTTCGCCAACGTTGGATCGACTGGATCTCCGGCGCGATCTGGTCTAGTACCGCAAAGACCCCTTGCTGCAACTGCCGGTCTTCCAAGGCCAACTCCGCTTGGTGAACCAGCATCCGCGCCGTCTCCTCCTCCCTCTCCGTCAACTCCTCCTGCCTCGCCTCCACACCTAGGACCCCCAGCATACCCTCCCGCGACTTCGTGCGCAAGGGAAGGAGCCAGAAGCCTTCCTTATCCATAAAGCCCTGGCTTTCTCCTTCCTCAAAGGGTAAGGCGAGCAACCCAATTGGATCCTCCGATTCCAAGAAGGCGTCGACCCCCCCCTGAGAACCACAGAACGCCTCTAAATGAAGTCCATCTTCCCTAGGCGTGACTACGAAACCGGTACGAACTCGTGAAAGATCGCAGAGAGCGGCAAGGATATTTTGCAGGAGCTCTTGCAGGTCGGTGGTGGTAAGGAGCCGATCCTCCAACTCCCGTATCCGAGCCACCTCCGCCCTATCCCGACGGTAGACCAGAAGATCGATAAGCGGTCTGGCGGCGCTGATAGTGACCTGTAGGAGAACGATACCCAGCACCGTAGCGAAGATGAGAACCGTATCTCGAGGAAGACCCAGGATGCTCTCCACCCGGGGTATCACCAGCATCAAGATGAGAAGGCAACTTCCCACTAAAGGGCCCCGGAGGAGGTAGTTTATTAGCCTTCGCTTCACCACCCGGTCGGGCATCAAGACCCCATGATAGGCCACGCTGTATCCCAATATCACAGTCATAAGCGCGATCCCCGCGCTCCCTACGAGGGAGAAGGAGAGAAGAAAGATGGGAGAGAGACGAGTGGAGAGGCTAGCCAAAAGAAGGTAAGGAAAAGCGCCCAGGGCGGGAGCGACGAAGGAGATAGTCAAGTAGGTCATCCGCCGTCGGGAGGCCGGAGTGAGGGTCCGGTGGCGGGCTCGAAAGGTGTTCACAACCCCCCAACCGGTCACCAGGAAGAAGTAGAGGGCGAAGGCCCAGAAGAGAGGCCCGGCCCTGAAGTAGGTGACCCAAAGGGTATGCACACCATCCCACACCACCAGAGCGGTTCTTATGGTAAGGGAGAAGAAAAGGGCCCCCAAAAGGTAACTGAAGATGACAAGACCTCGCCGCAGACGAGAGAAGGAGTTTGTGGTTCGGAGCAGCGCATCGGAGAAATGGAGGTAGGCGGCCGGGATGAAGGCTATCCCCAACCACTGAAACTTCAGCCAGAAGAACTTGGCAGACTCAGTGCTCACGTTAAGGAGTACGACGTCGGCGGCGTGGACGATAGTGACGAAGGCCAAAAGGGAAGAGAAAGAGCGGGCTACCGTGTTGCGAAGGTTATGAGTGAGGATGTAGACCAGGAGGGAGAAAGCGAGTATGACGTTGATAGAGGAGAGGATCAGGTTGCCGAAGGCCAAGACCCTCTCTAGCGCTAGTTGCTCCATCAGACTTTTATCACCCAGATCAGATAGTAATAAACCGCAACCACCGAAAAGAGGAGGCTATCGATCCGGTCCAGCACCCCCCCATGGCCCGGGATCAGCCGCCCTGAGTCTTTTACCCCCGCCCACCGTTTGAACATCGACTCCACCAAGTCGCCTCCTGTGGCCGCTAGACTGATAATCAAACCCAAAAGAGAGGCGTGCAGGAGCGGCAACCTCAAGACCGCTCCCATGAGGGTGCCCACCGCTATCCCCGATATCCAGCCCCCTATGCTCCCCTCCCAGGTCTTCTGGGGGCTGATGCGAGGAGCGAAGGGATGCTCTCCTATCCACCGGCCCGCAAAATAGGCCCCGGTATCGTTGGCCCAAGCGGGAAAGAAGGCCAGAAGCGTCCATTCTAACCCTCTGGGGAGAGCCCGCAGAGAGACGAAATGGCTCAAAAGGAACCCCACGTAAAAGGCTCCCCCCAGGCTGAGAGCCCAACCCACCACCGGGAGATGCCCGCCCTTTCGGGCCATCTGCCAGAGGAGAGAGAAAGCCAGAAGTAAGGTCATACCGCCCCGTATCAGTGCCCAAGAGGGGTAGAGCGCCCCAACCATGATAAGGAGGATAAAGAGCACGGTCAAGGGGTAGTCCGCCCTCTCTCCCTTTTGAGAGACCAAGCGCAGATATTCGTACCCGGCCAGCATAGCCACCACTGTCACCAAGGCCCAGTACCAGAGTCCGCCCAGATAGACGACCCCCAAAATCAAGGGGGCCATGACAAGGGCACTGATGACGCGCTTAGCAAGCACGAGATCTAGCCTTCCCTCAGCAGCCCGAACCTTCTCTCCCTCTGACTGTAGGCCAAAAGCGCCTTATGAAGTTCTTCCTCGTTGAAATCGGGCCAGTAAGTAGGCGTGGAGTAGTATTCCGCGTAGGCCGCCTGCCAGATCAAAAAGTTACTGAGCCGCATCTCCCCACCGGTGCGGATGATCAAGTCGGGGGGAGGTAGCCCAGCGGTGTAGAGATACCGTTCAAAGAGTTCCTCGCTTAACTCCTGGGGAGAGATGCCATCTCCCATCAGTCTGCGCACCGCATCCAGGATCTCGCTGCGCCCACCATAGTTGAAAGCCACATTCAATATCAGCCTGTCGTTCTCTTTAGTCAACTCGAGAGCATCCCTCACAGCCTGCTGCAACCTCTGGGAGAGCCCCTCCAGCCGACCGATATGACGCAACTGCACACCGTTCTTGTGGAGGCTCTGCACTTCCCGATCGATAACCTCCTCCAGAATGCGCATCAAGCCTCGCACCTCCACTTGGGGACGCCCCCAGTTCTCCGTGGAGAAAGCGTAGATGGTGAGGATCTTGATGCCGAACTCGCTACACGCTTCTAGAACCCGGCGGATATTCTCCGTACCGGCACGATGCCCCTCCAGCCGAGGCAAGCCGTGCTCCCGGGCCCATCGCCCGTTCCCATCCAATATGATCCCCACATGCTGGGGAATGGTAACCAGAGCCTCCTGCTCATCCATAAGAAACCGCTTATACCTCTTTGATCTCCTCTTCCTTGGCTCGCCCCACCTCGTCCACCTGCTCCACATACTTGTCCGTCAACTTCTGCATATCCTCTCGCCCCCGGTAATGCTCATCTTCGGATATGAGTTTCTCCTTCTCCATCTCCTTTAGATCTCGAAGAGCATCGCGGCGACAGTTACGTATGGCTACCCGCGCTTCTTCTACGCGCCGACCAACTACCCTTACCAGCTCCTGCCGTCGTTCTTCCGTCAAACTAGGGATAGGCAGACGGATCAGCTTCCCATCGTTGACGGGGGTCAACCCCAGATCCGACTTCAGGATCGCCCTCTCGATCTCAGACAAAGAGGTGGGATCATAAGGCCTGATGACCATGAGGCGAGGCTCGGGAACGGAGATGGCAGCCAACTGGTTGAGAGGGGTAGGGGTCCCATAATAATCGACCCTCAATTTCTCTATGAGGGCCGGAGAGGCCCTCCCCGTCCTGATGGTGACCAAGTCCCCTTGGAGGACCTCCACTGTCTTATTCATCCGGGCCTCGGTCTCTTTCAATAGATCGTCGATCATCAGCCTCCTCCCGAACGATCGATGAGGGTCCCCACCCTCTCGCCCAGCACCGCTTTCTCCAGGCTTTGGGGCTCCCACAAGCCCACCACGATGATGGGAAGGTCGTTATCCATGCATAACGAGAGGGCTGTGCTATCCAAGATCCCCACCCCCAGATTCAAGGCCTCGATATAGGTCAGATGCTCCAACCTCCGTGCATCGGGGTTTATCAGGGGATCCTCTTCGTAAACGGCGTCTACCTTGGTAGCCTTGATGAGGACCTGAGCGTCGATCTCCATGGCTCTCAGGGCAGCAGCGGTATCGGTAGTGAAGTAGGGGTTGCCGGTCCCCGCGCCCAGGATCACCACCCTCCCTTTCTCCAGATGGCGGATGGCTCGTAAGCGGATATAGGGCTCGGCCACGGCCCGCATCTCGATAGCCGTCTGAACCCTAGTAGTCACCCCTGCCCTCTCCAGAGCGTCCTGCAAGGCCAAGGAGTTCATCACCGTAGCCAGCATCCCCATATGATCGGCGGTAGCCCGCTCCATCCCATGAGCCATGCCATCCCTGCCCCGCCAGATATTCCCTGCACCGAGGACAATGGCTATCTGGACCCCCTGCTCCTTCACACCCCTTATCTTCTCGGCCGCCTCCCCGGCCCTTTGAGGGTCTATACCCCATCCCTCCGGTCCAGCCAGCGCCTCGCCGCCCAGTTTCAAGAGGACCCGTCCATACTTCGGCTCACCCACCTCGCCTCCTTAAGACCTCTCCCCCAGTTCGTAGCGCGCGAAACGGCGTATCACTATATTCTCCCCCAGTTTGGCGATACCCTCGATGATGACCTCTTTCACCGTTAGCCCTTCATCTTTGATGAAGGGCTGTCTAAGAAGGCAAACCTGGTCGTAATATCTCTCCAGTTTCCCTTCCACGATCCTCTCCCAAAGATGTTCTGGCTTGTTTTGCCCCTCCAGTTCGGAGAGAAAGAGTCGCTTCTTCTCCTCTATCACCTCAGGGGGGATATCTTCTGGACGGAGATAGTGGGGGTTGGAAGCCACCACCTGCATCGCCAGGTCATGGGCTAACCTCTGGAACTCCTCAGTCCGAGCCACGAAATCGGTCTCGCAATTGATCTCCACCAAGGCCCCCAGCCGACCTCCGGCGTGGATATAGGCCTCCACCAACCCTTCTTCAGCCAAGCGACCCGCTTTCTTGGTCGCGATGGCTAGGCCCCTTTGACGGAGGAGTCTCGTCGCTTCCTCAAGGTCACCCCCCGTCTCCTCCAAGGCTCTCTTACAATCTAAAACCCCGGCTCCGGTGCGTTCTCGGAGCGCCTTCACCATCTCCTTACCTATCACCCCGCCTCCTCATCCTCGGACTCCGCTGCTTCCTCTTCAGACCCCACTTCTGCCTCTCCAGACTCCACTTCTGAAGCCGCAACCTCCGCCGCCTCCTGAGTCACGGCGGCCAGATACGCCGGTAGGGGGGCCTCAGCCTCCTCCTCGGCACGCAACGATTCCCAAATCTGCCTCCCCTCCTCGATAGCCTCTGCTATCTTGCCACACATCAGTTTGATGGCCCTTATGGCGTCGTCATTGGCGGGGATGATGAAGTCGATGGGATCAGGATCGCAGTTGGTGTCCACCATAGCCACTATAGGGATCCCCAACCGGTGGGCCTCTTTGACCGCGATATCCTCCCGTACAATATCGACGATGAAGACTATATCCGGGAGGCGCACCATCGCCTTTATCCCTCCCAGGCGCCGGTTCAAGCGAGCGATCTCCCTCTCGATGCCCAAAGCCTCCTTCTTGGACAGCCCCTCGAAGTCTCCCCTGGCGTGCCGGGCTTCCAGATCGAGGAGATAATCGATACGCTGGCGGATGGTGCGGAAATTGGTAAGCGTCCCTCCTAGCCAACGCCCATTCACATAGGGCATGCCACAACTCTCGGCTGCCGAGGCGAGATTCTCCTGCCCCTGCTTCTTGGTGCCCACGAAGAGGATCGTACCCCCCTCGCTGGCCACCTCCTTTACCTTCTCACACGCTTCCTCCAACCGAGAGATGGTTTGCTGCAAGTCGATGATATGGATCCCGTTACGCTCCGTGAAGATGTAGGACCGCATCTTAGGGTGCCATCGCCTAGTACGATGCCCAAAATGGACCCCAGCCTCCAAGAGTTCCTTCATAGTCACTACAGCCATTCTAAACCCCTTTCGTTTTTGACTTCCGCCTCCCTCCCCCTGGCCGGGAACCGAGCAAAACCTTCCCTCGGCACACCCCGTCCAGTCAGGAGACGTGCTCATTAGGTTCGATTGCAAAGTATAGCATATAGTCAACTGGCAGGCAAGTTAGAAAGAGGTGTGTTATACTATCTGCCGAAGGGAGGCGAAATGGTCAGCAAGGATCTTCTGGAGATACTCGTCTGCCCAGCCTGCAAGACGAAGGTGGAACTGGTCAAGGGTGCCTGGCTCGTCTGCCAGAACGATCAGTGCCGCCGCAAATACCCCATCCGGGACGATATCCCCATCATGCTCATCGAGGAGGGGGATAAGTACATCGATCTCCCAGTGGAGGAACTGGGAACCCCGTAGCAGCCCCAAACCTCTTCCTTCTCTCCTCTACTACTGCGACCCGGACGTCAAGCGAGATAGGGGAGTACCCCTTCTATGACTTTGCCCCTGTCGCTTACTATGACGTCGTATGGAGGGGGATAGTGGCTATCAGCCAGGCTTCGTCCCTTTGCGGCGAACCTCAATTCGCTGGTTTATGATGGGAAATGGCTATTGTCAAGACTCCACAAAGGTGTTATAATCGATCCAAGAGAGTGCATCTCTCTTTCACAAGATGAGTTGAAGGTTAAAGCCTTCTTGGGAGCCGGGAGATGGTCGGAAAGATAGTGATCCTCGATGACCGGTCGGATAGTCTGGGCTTCCTCCTCGACCAGGTGTTAAAACCCCAGGGCTACGAAACGCTTGTCGCCAAAGACACAGAGGAGTGTCTGCACCAAGGTTTATGGGAGAACCCTGACCTCATAATCCTGGCTTCCCAGTTCCTCTCCGCCTCCACCTTGGCCATCCACAGGACCATCCAATCCAGGTTGCCCGACATACCGGTGATCATCACCGCCTCCTACGGCTCCCGGGAGTTGGCAGAGGAAGCCCTCAATCAAGGGGTGAGCAGTTGCATCCTCAAGCCTTTCACCGCGGAGGAGGTAAAGGGAGCCATCGAGGGGACTCTGAAAGGGGCGCCGGAGAAGGAAGCCCTTGAGGAGGAAGTAAGGGAAGAGAGAATCACCCCTCCTCGAGAGGTGGTCCGCAAGGCTGGTTATGTTCATGCTATCGGGAAATCTATGATCTCCATCCTGGAGATGGAAAAGGTCCTCACTCGCATCGTGGAGGGGGCCATCTACCTGGCTGCTGCCGATGAAGGCTCTCTCCTTCTAGTAGAGATGGAAGATAGATTCGAGATCAGGGCGGCAAGGGCTCGAGGGGAGAAGCATGCTCGTCCTCTCCAAGAGGAGGTTGAAGATGGAGTCGCCACTCAGGTGGTCAACACGGGCATGCCGCAGAGGCAAAGAGGTCCCCGGGAACATGAGTGGAGCGAGATGAAAACGGGCCATCTTGTGGAACACCTCTTATATGTGCCCCTGGTGGCCCGAAACGAAGTCATCGCTGTCCTTTGCCTCTTCAACAGGGATGCCGACCGACCTTTCCAAGAGAGCGATCTGGACAACCTAGTGGCCTTAGCCGATTATGCCGCCATCGCCCTCGAGAACGCCCAACTCTTCGAAAACCTCCTCCAATCCTATGAAGATCTGAAAGAGATCCGAGAGGGGGAAAGACCTCAACAACCCCCCTGGGGCATAGAGAGGAGAAAGGGAGAGCGGAGGGTCGAAGAAAGGCGTAAGGGGGAGCGGAGGGTCGGAGAGAGACGGCAAGAGGAACGCCGAACGGCTGAAAGAAGGCAAGGAGAAACTCCTGAGAGCCTCCAAGTGGAGCGTAGACAAGAGGAAAGGAGAAAGGGAGAGAGGCGACAGGAGGAAAGAAGAGAGGACGAACGGCGAAAGGGAGATAGGCGGCAAGCGGAACGGCGAAAGGGAGGACGACGGGCGGATCTCCCCTGGGCCAAGGCCAGTGAATCAGAGGAAGCCAAAACGGCGTTGCCCCCTGAAGAGAATCTTGTAGATGAAACAAGGAGGTCAGAGGTGGCCGAGAAGTTAGTGGGAAGGGTATCTCATTACTACAACCGGATCGGCGTGGCCGTGATTGAGGTCACCGATACCATAAAGGTGGGGGATACCATCCACATTAAGGGCGGCATCCGCGACTTCGAGCAAACGATCGACTCCATGGAGATCGAGCACCAAAAAGTAGAGGTGGCTACCAAGGGACAGTCGATCGGGCTCCAGGTCATTGAGAAGGTGCGGGAAACCGACCTGGTATATAAGGTCGGGTAGTTAGATCCC
>JAUVHF010000201.1 GCA_030593425.1 Anaerolineales bacterium | reverse complement strand
GGATCCCTTGATGGAATACCTCCTCTCCTTCCGAGAGAGGATGCAACACGCCAAAGAACTCCTCACCGATGAGGAGAGAACAGCCTTCTTCTTCATCACCCTTCCCGAGGCCCTGCCCATCGCCGTGATAAAGCGTTTCATTGGCTGGTTCAAGGAGTTCGGCATCCCGGTGGGAGGGATCATCGTGAACATGATCATGGAGAAGGAGACCCTGGGGAAGGATGCACCGGAGTTCGTGCTCAATCGACTGAGGATGCAGGAAAGCTACATGAAGGAGATCTGGGACTCCTTCGATGGCCTGGTGCGAGCCCTAGTGCCCCAGTTCGAGACCGAGGTGCGGGGCATCGAGATGCTAGAGCGCACCGCGGAACGGCTTTTCACCTAAGGCGCAAAGTGAGCCATGATCCTTGGAGTTAACCCTTATCTGATCCTCCCTCTGATATCCCTTTTCTTCGTCCTGGTCTTCGGGGGCTTATCCCTTCTGCGCCACGAGGGCCTCTCCAATCAGTTAGCTTTAGAGGTGCTGGTCCTCACGGGCCTGGTCCTTCTTCTCTCCTGGGGACTGGGGGTGATCATCAACCCCATTTTCTTCCTCATCCTCGTCTATCTCGTCTCCATGCGCGCTCGGCTGCTGGTGGATGTGGCCAACCCCCTCTCTGTGCGGGGTAAACATCAAATCGCGGAGTCCCTCTTTCGACTTGCTTTGCGCCTCCGGCCCGATGCAGTCGCTCGCTCGATTGTGCTCATCAACTATGGTGTCACGCACCAACGCCAAGGTAAATTCAAGGAGGCCATCGAGGTTCTGGAGGAGGTCCTCAGCGCCAAGCCGTCAGGTACGCTGGGCCCCAAGTACGAGGCGGCTTGTCGTTATAACCTGGGGTTAGCCTACCTCCGAGCGGGGGAGGAGAGGAAGGCTGTTGGAGAGTTCAACGAGGTGATAGATCTCATGCCTGGCTCCCTCCATGCGGTGGGCGCAAGGACGGCCCTGCGAAAGAGGGGAGAGGCCAAAACAAAAACTAAGCCTGCGGGGCTTTCCCAGAAGGAAGATGTCTAAGAGCCTCCGCTGTTCTCTCTATTACCAGGAGACCAAGCGAATATCGATATGGAGTTCGTGGGGGGGGCAGAGTTCGAGGCCATCTGTGGCCTGGAGTGCCACTAACCGACTATCTCCATCACCTTCTCTAGAAAATGGAAGAGGCTCTCAGCCCTCCTCCGCTCCAAGCCAGAGAGGTGGAAATTGGCTATCAGGTGAGGGGTCCTTTTCCTCAAGGAAAGCCTTACCAGTTGAAGAGCCTCCTCCGAAAGCGCGGATGTCAATCTAGAAGCGATCTCCGTATCCTTGCCTCTCTTAAGAGCGATGAAGATCCCGTTCAAACTATCGATCGTCCAGCCCTCTTTCTCCAAGGCCCTCATGGCCCTCCCGGCTCTCCAGCCCCGGCGCGTCAGCTCCAAATCGGTCTTGGGCTTGAGGTGTAGGTCCCCCTTGATGACCAGCATATCTCTTTGCCCCCTCAGACGGTTGAATATCCAGAGAAGGAGCATCTCTCTAGCCTCTAAGAGGACCATCATACCCACTCTCTTGAAGGGGCCAAGCGCTCCCTGCACCTCGACCCGAAACGCCGAGGCCCCTACCCAGTTCACCGATGCTTGACCTTCATAAGCCCTTATCCCCTCCCTCAGCCATCGGAGAGCCTGTAGGCCGCGACGCCGGTTCATCCGCCGCCCAAAAGGGTACCAGAGCACGAGGAGCACGGAGAGGCCGATGACGATCTGGGTTGCCAACTGAGAGGTATCCATAGTAAACTCCAAGACAAATCGGGCTTGCGCTTAGCCTAGCAAAAGAATATCTCGCTGTCAAACACAAAGGAGGAACCATGAACCAGTTAACCCTGGTAGCCGAACTGATGTCCATCTCCGCCAGGACGGCCCCCAAAGCGGCGGGCAAAGACTTCATCGTCACCGCCATCGTGGAGGGCGAAGATCTTGCGGCCCTGGCCGCCAAGATGTACGAGTTCGGGGAGAGGACAGGGAAGGGGAACTTCGACCGGGATGGAGCCAACGTGCGAGATTCGGCGGCCCTCCTCCTCATCGGCATAAAGGACGAGAGGGCGTTGGGGCTCAACTGTAGCGCCTGCGGTGCGGAGAAATGCATTAAGCCCAACGCTTTCGAGGGGGAGTTCAAGGGGCCTCACTGTGCCCACCGTCTCCTGGACATGGGGATCGCCATCGGCTCAGCGGTGAAGACGGCCAGCCTCTTAAACGTCGATAACCGGGTCATGTACCGGGCTGGAGTGGTGGCCCGAGAGATGGGGCTCATCGATGCCGACTACGTGATGGGGATACCCCTTTCGGCCACGGGGAAGAATATCTACTTCGACCGGTAGTCTCGGGCTTCAGCCCTACGCTATGCCTGAGCCAAATAGATGCGCCAAGTGCTGAGTGGTGAAGATGACCTGTAGGGACAGAACCCTTGCAGATGCCCTCCCCCTATGCTAGAGTAGAAATGACGCACAGTCATGAAAGTCGTCTCTCCCCACCCCTGGGAGGTGACCCCCGCTGAGGGGAAGAGAATACAAAACGAGTTGAGGGAAAAGGTATCTACCACCTGGGAGCCGATTGATGTAAAGACGGTGGCTGGGGTGGATGTGGGGATGGAGGGGGAGATGGCAAAAGCCGCGGTGGTCGTTTTGAGTTACCCGGAACTCAGCCCCCTAGACCAGAGCCTGGCCCAGGTCCCCGTCACCATGCCCTATATACCAGGGCTTCTGGCTTTTCGAGAGGCCCCGGCTATTCTAGCCGCCTGCGAGATACTGACTAGTGAGCCCGATCTACTCATCTTCGACGGACAAGGGCTGGCTCACCCCCGCCATTTCGGCATCGCCAGCCACGTGGGGGTGATCCTGGACGTGCCCTCCATCGGCTGCGCCAAGTCCCGCCTCTGGGGCAGCCACCACGAGCCCCCTAATGACGCAGGGTCCTATGCCCATCTCTACGACGGCGAGGAGATAATCGGAGCCGTAGTCCGCACTAAAACAGGGGTCCACCCGGTCTACGTCTCCATCGGCCACAAGATCGACCTCCCCACCGCCATTCAGTTCATCCTCTCCTGCTGCCGGGGGTACCGGCTGCCGGAGCCGATAAGGTTCGCTCATCGGGTGGCC
>JAUVHF010000027.1 GCA_030593425.1 Anaerolineales bacterium | reverse complement strand
TACGTCGACGCCAGCGTGACGGTGTCCCGCAAAAAGGCGAAGCAAGGGATAGACCTAGCAAGGTCCATCATCGATCTAGTTCACAATCAGATCACTGGCCAGGAACGGATGGATTTGGAGTAGTGCGCAACTTGGGCATTCCCTAAAGCAATGTACTTTGCTTCTTAATTCGGCATAGGGAAGTGTAAGCCCCTTTCGAGTGAGGATCGAAGGGGCTTTTAACGTTCTTGCGGGCAGTTCCCGCCCCGCCCGTTGGCGCGGGAGGCTATTGACACTCCGAAAACTCGATGCTATCCTTCCTACAGGATGGTCAGCCTGCCCTGGTACCCTGGCCCGGTACTTGCCAGCCTGTCCTGGCACGCCCTGTCCCGAACCCGGCAGGGTCTAGGGATGACAGGCAGGGGATTGTTGGCTGCCCATGCTCCAGGGGGAGGGGCAAATCCGCTGCAACCCAGGTAGCCTCCCCCTGTCCTTCGGAGGAGGTAGGTATGGATTTCGAATTAAGCAAGGAACACCAACTGCTTCAGCGCGCGGTGAGGGAGTTCGCAGAGGCTGAGATCGCCCCCCTGAGCGCAGAGATAGAGGAGAAGAAGGAGATACCTCGGGATCTAATCGAGAAGATGGCGGAGTTCGGGCTCTTTGGCGTCCCCTTTCCCCAGGAGTACGGGGGGGCTGGGGCTGGGGAGATGGGCTACTGCCTCATGATGGAGGAGATAGGGAAGGTCTCCGCCTCGGTGGGGGCCCTCCTAGGGGCTCATATCGGTATCGGGAGCATGGCCATCTATCTCGACGGGACGGAGGAACAGAAGAGGAAATACCTTCTTCCTCTGGCTAAGGGGGAGAAGATCGCCGCTTTCGCCCTCACGGAGCCGGGGGCCGGTTCCGATGCGGCCTCCATCCAGTTGTCCGCTGTGCGTGACGGGGATCAGTATGTCCTTAATGGCAGTAAGATCTGGATCACCAATGGCCCCATCGCCGATGTGATTGGCCTCTTCGCCGTCACCGACAAGGCCCTGGGAGCCCGGGGAGGGGTGACCGCTTTCATCGTGGAAAGGGAGTTCCCCGGCTTCTCCATCGGCACCATAGACGAGAAGATGGGGATCCAGGGATCGGCCACGGGGGAGTTGGTCTTCGAAGATTGCCGGGTGCCTGTGGATAACGTACTGGGGCAGTTTGGGGCCGGTTTCATCACCGCTATGAAGACCTTGGATTTCGGACGGATGGGCCTAGGGGCCGCTTCCGTGGGTGGAGCGGAGGTGGCTCTCCAGAAGAGCCTGGAATATGCCAAGTATCGGGAGCAGTTCGGAGGGCCCATCGCCCACAAGCAAGCCATCCAATTTATGGTAGCCGACATGGCTACAGAGATAGAGGCCCTTCGCTCCTTGGTTTATCGCACCGCTTGGATGGCCGATACGGGGCAGGAGTTCCGCCGGCTGGCCGACATGTGCAAACTCTTCGGTTCAGAGGTGGCCTCCCGGGCTGCAGATAGGGCGGTGCAGATCCACGGCGGCATGGGTTATATGCGGGATTACTTTGTGGAACGGATGTACCGAGACGCTCGCATCGGCGAGATCTTCGAAGGAACCAACGAGATCCAGCGGATCGTCATCGCTACCGATCTCTTCCGAGAACTAGGGGTGCGTATTGGGCCTTAGAATGAGGGGAAAGGATGAAGATAATCGCTATCTTAAGAGAGAGGTTCGATCCGGAGACGGTAAGGGTGAGTCGCACCAGGGGCGCGCTCGACACCCGCAGGGCGAGGAAGTTTATCAACCCCAGCGATGAGAACGGTTTGGAGGAGGCGTTGCGCCTGAAGGAGAGCCAGGAGGCTAAGGTTGTAGCCTTGAGTTTTGGATCCCCGGAGAGTGAGGACGCCTTGCGGGAGGCGCTGGCCATGGGAGCCGATGAGGCGGTGCTGATCTCAGGGGAGTCGCCGGACGAGTCTCTGGAGGCTCTGGTTTTGAGCCGGGCTATCGGCGAATTGGGGGAGTTCGACCTGGTCATCATCGGGCATCGGGTGGCCGGTTACGGAGCTAGCCAGGTGGGGCCGAGGTTGGCGGAAATCTTGGGAGTTCCCCAGATAACCAGGGCTCTAGAAGTAGAGATCGCCGACGGGAAGGCCAGGGCCAAAAGCAGAAGGTCGGACGGCTACGCCCTGTTAGAGGCCCCTCTACCCGCGCTCTTGACCGTCGATCGAGAAGCCAACAAGCCTCGCTACCCTTCGCTTCCAGCCATCATATCCGCCTACCGGGAGCGGAAGGTGACCACCTGGACAGTGGCAGATTTGGGCCTGGATCAGGCCACCTTAAGCGAAAGAGATGGTATAACCGAGGTGCGAGAGAACTATGCTGCCGAGGAGCGAGAGAAGGGGGACCGGATAACCGGGGATGCGGCCCAGGTAGTTCGTATATTGCTAGAACGGCTCAGATGGCGAGGGTTCTGAATGTCGAGGCTCCTTCTCCTTAAGGGCAAAATCTACACTATGGATAGAACCCTGCCTCGAGCCCAGGCGGTGGCCATCGAGGGGAACCGTATCCTGGCCGTGGGCTCTAATGAAGAGGTGACAGCCCAGACCAGAGGTGGAGGCTGGGAAGTACTGGACTTGGAGGGCAAAGCGGTGGTGCCTGGCTTCATCGACTGTCATGTCCATTTCTTAGAGTTCGCTTTGGGGTTGAAGAGGCTCGACTTCAAGGGTGTCGACTCCTTAGAGGGAGTCCTTGAGTTGGTGAGGGAGTGTGCTCGGAAGAGCGGGCCGGGCGAGTGGATCACCGGTTTCGGCTGGGATCATCACCTTTGGCAGGGGGGCTTTCCCCGCAAGGAGGATCTGGACCGTGTGGCGCCGGAGAACCCCGTGGCGTTGACTCGAAAGGATGGTCATCTCATGTGGGTCAACTCCTTAGCCTTGGAGCGAGCGAGAATAGACCAAGTCACGCCCGATCCCCCTGGTGGCGAGATCGAGCGTGATGAGCAGGGGTCCACGGGGATCTTGAAAGAGAGGGCGCTGGAGCTGGTAGAAGAGATACTCCCGCCATCATCTCCCCAAACTCGTCAGGAGGTGCTGAGGGAAGCCATAAGCAAGGCTCAACAGTTTGGGCTCACCGGTATCCATGATTGTGAGGGCTCGCAAGCCTTGGCCGATTTTCAGACCCTTCTGGCCCAAGGCGAACTGGGAGTGCGGGTCTACATGATGATCCCCCAGGAGGGTCTGGAGAAGGCTATGGATCTGGGGTTGAAAACGGGTTTCGGCAACGATTACCTCCGTCTGGGACATCTCAAACTGTTCGCCGATGGGAGTTTGGGCTCGCAGACGGCCCATATGTTGGAGCCTTTCTACGACCAGCCAGACAATTGTGGGATTCCTGTTCTTTCCCGGGATGAGCTCCAAGATATCGTGGGGCGGGCTAACGAGGCGGAGATCGCCTGCGCGGTGCACGCCATAGGCGACGCGGCCAACCGGAAAGCCCTAGACATATTTGCCCAGTTGCGCGCCAGGGGGGTGAGAGGAGGGTTGCGTCACCGCATCGAGCACGCTCAGTTGCTGCACCCCGACGATATCCCCAGGTTCAAGCAGTTGGGCATCATCGCCTCCATGCAGCCCATCCACGCTACCTCCGATATGGCGATGGCCGATAGATATTGGGGGGAGAGGGCGCGATATTCCTACGCTTGGCGTTCTCTTCTCCACTCTGGCGCTCGTTTGGCCTTCGGCTCCGACTGTCCAGTGGAGAACCTGGATCCGCTTATGGGCATCTATGCGGCAGTCACCCGTCAGAGGGCCAGCGGAGAGCCTGAAGGGGGCTGGTACCCCCAGGAGCGACTCACCGTGGCCGAGGCGGTCCACGCCTACACGCTGGGAGCGGCCTACGCTTCGGGGGAGGGGAGAGCGAAGGGGTCGATCGCTCCCGGAAAGTTGGCCGATCTGGTGGTCTTGTCGTGTGATATATTCGAGATACGGCCAGAGGGGACCTTGGAGGCGAAGGTCCTATATACTATCTTCGATGGGCACGTTATCTATGAGGGGCGGAGATGAAGGCTATTTTGGTGCTCTTTGTGGGGGTGGTAGCCGTCTCCTTCGGCTCCATCTTCATCAGGCTGGCCGAGGCGCCGCCCCTTATTATCGCCGCCTACCGCTTAGGCTTGGCCTCTCTGGTTATAGGGCCCGTGGCTCTCATCAGGTCTGGTCAGGAGTTGAGGGCCTTGAGCCGCAGGGATCTCTTCTATTTCGTGATAGCCGGGGTATTTCTGGCTCTGCATTTCGGTCTATGGATCGCCTCTCTCAACTATACTACCGTGGCCAGTTCCGTCATCCTAGTCAGCATGAGCCCCCTCTTTGTGGGACTATTCTCCCGTCTCCTGGGGATGGATCGAGTTACCAAGTGGATGGTGGGAGGGATACTCCTCTCCGTGGTGGGAAGTGGGGCCATTGGCTACGGGGACTTCGCTTTGGGGGGAGGAGCCTTGTGGGGGGACATCCTGGCCCTGGGGGGAGCGGTGATGGTCACTGGCTATCTACTGGCCGGTCGAAGGCTGAGGCAGAGGCTCTCGCTTTTGCCCTACATCTCTCTCGCCTATTCCGTGGCCGCGGCTGTGACGCTACTTCTCTGCCTTCTCACCGGACAGCGGTTCACCGGCTACTCATCTACTACTTATCTCATGTTCATTCTCTTGGCTCTGGTGCCCCAGGTGATCGGCCATTCGGCTTTCAACTGGGCTCTGGGGTACCTTTCGGCCCCTCTTGTCAGCGTCACTATTTTGGGAGAGCCGGTAGGGGCCACGATTTTGGCCTACCTCATACTCAATGAGGCTCCCACCCTTCTGGAGATGGTAGGCGGAGCGACGATCCTTTCGGGTATCTACCTGGCTTCACGGCAAGAAGTGGTCGAGGTTGTCCCCGCAAAATGACCACTCGCTTGATTCTGGTGCGGCATGGGGAGACGGATTGGAACCTGGAGGGGCGGTATCAGGGACAGGCCGATCTCCCTTTGAACGAGCGGGGGAGGGAACAGGCCAAACTCCTGGCTGAACGGCTAAGGGGTGAGAGGATCGAGGCTATCTATGCCAGCGACCTCTCCCGTGCCTTCGAGACAGCAAAGATCATAGCGGAGGCCCTTGGCCACGAAGTGAAGATCCTCGAATCGCTGAGGGAGGTAGATACCGGGGTTTGGACGGGCCTTACCCTCGAGGAGGTGGAGAGTAGGTACCCAAGGCATCTCAGGGAGTGGCGAGCCGACCCGTTAGGAGTGAAGCGATTGGAGGGGGAGTCCTATCTGGAACTCTTTGAGAGGACCATCGCAGCCACAAGAGAGATAGTGGAGGCTCACCCTGACCAGACGGTGCTCATCGTCGGCCACGGTGGAAATATGAAATGCATCATCCTAGATGCCTTGGGGGTGGGGGCGGATCGCGCCATAGAGATAGCCAGCCGATTCGCGTCTGACAACGCCTCCTTGCACATCCTGCAGTATGATGAGGACGGGGTGTTAATACAGACCCTGAACGACGCTTGTCATCTCGACCGGTTACCTAAGAAATGATGCGCGTCAACGATAGAGGGATAAACCATATACTCTTCGACTTGGATGAGACGCTCTATCCCAAGGAGTTGGGGCTAATGGCGGTTGTTAGCCAGCGTATCAACGACTATATGCGGCTGCGACTGGGGATACCCGCTTCCCAAGTCCCAGAACTGAGAAAGAGATATTACCGCCGCTATGGCACTACCAGTCGGGGCCTCTATCTCCATCACCATCTAGACGCCCATGATTACCTGGTCTATGTTCACGATCTGCCGGTGGAGGAGTATCTATCACCTGACCCTCTCTTGGACGAGGTCCTGGATGGCATCGAGGTAGAGAAGGCGGTCTTCACCAACTCGCCTCAGGAGTACGTTCAGCGGGTGCTTAGGGCCCTAGGCGTGGAACGCCATTTTGACCGCATCTTCGATATCTATTTCTTGGAGCAGATCAACAAACCCGATAAGCGGGCTTACCTCAAGGTTATAGAGGCCTTGGAAACCGATGGCCAGGATTGCTTAATCCTTGACGACTTGGCGAGAAATTTGAAGCCAGGGAAGGATCTAGGGATGGTGACCGTCTTGGTGGGCGACGGCCCTAAAGGATCCCTGTGGGAGAAGGAGGAGGGTGTGGATTTTGTGATCCCCAAGGTGACGGAGTTGGGAAATATTCTCAGAATCCATCCCCTTTGAGTTGGAAGGAGCAGTGTGAGCGAGAAGCAGAAGGGTTTTAGTTGAGGAGGTGGTATGGCTTCCGAAGAGTATATGAACGTCTGGGCCATAGCCGAGGTGGGGCAAGGGGCCGGGGAACTCAGCCCTGTTAGCCTGGAGTTGGTGGCTGCAGCCCGACAGTTGGCCGACCGGATGGGGGAGCGGGCAGTGGTGGTCCTTTTGGGTCACCAGGTGGAGGATCAGGCTCAGGAGTTGATCCGCCGGGGAGCCGACCTTGTTTACCTGGTCGATGACCTCACCTTGGCCGACTATTCAACGGAGAGTTGCTTAGCAAGTTTGACCGCTTTAGTCGAGGCTAAACGCCCCTTGGTCCTCCTCCTGGGCGATACGGAGAGGGGACAGGATCTGGCCCCCCGTCTGGCCCAACGCTTGGGGACGGGTCTCATCTCTGGGTGCACCCGCCTGGAGATGGACCTGACAGAGTGGCTGCTTTTGGGGACCAGCCCGGCCTATGATGATCGACTGATGGTCACCTCCTCCATACCTCGGGGGAGGCCCCAGATGGTCACCCTACGCCCAGGGGCCATAGAGCCCTTCTCCCCTGACGATTGGCGTACGGGAAGCGTGGAAAAGGTGAGCGTTGATAAGGTTGAACCCGTGGTGAAAGTGGTGGAGAGAGGGCTTGAGGTGCCTCGGCCGACGCTAGAAGAGGCGAGGGTGGTAGTAGCGGGAGGCCGGGGCATGGGAGGCCCGGAGGGGTTCGAGATGCTTCGGGAGTTGGCCGAACTCTTGGACGGGGCCGTGGGAGCCTCCCGAGGAGCGGTAGATGAGGGGTGGATAGAGGAGGAGCATTGGGTGGGAGGCGCTGGCGGAAAGACGGTGAAGCCGGATCTCTATATCGCCTGCGGCATCTCTGGAGCCATTCAACATTATCTAGGCCTCAAAGAGTCGAAGTATATCGTGGCTATCAACACCGATGAGCGGGCCCCCATAATGGACCTGGCTGATGTGGGGATCGTAGGGGATGTGCACGAGGTGGTGCCGGCCCTCATCCAGGAGTTGAAGGCCGGGCGCAAGGGATAACCCCCGTGTAGCGGCGCAGTTCATCTCCCTCGGATGCTGTGCTGCGTTTTCGGGAGACCACAAGGGCCTCCCCTACGTTTTTGTCCCGTCGGGCTAAAGGGCGCCGTTTCAATATCCCGCTGGCAGCCTGCCCTGGCGATGGCAGGCCAGGGGAACGAACTCTTGCCAGCAACCAAGAGTTTCCAACCCATTCTACTCTACTATTCGTCGCCCTCTATCTTGAGATATGAGCGCACCAGATTGAGCTCCGAGAAGTGGCCCCGGGTCCAGTAGGCTATGGGCAGTTCCCGGCCGAAGAGACGGATCTCTTATCTCTTTTGGGCTCAGGCCCTGACCGTGAAGTTGCCACACCTTCTCCCCCAAATCCTCCAGATATTCTGCCTTCTTCTCAATGGCCTCTTGAGGGTCGTCCCGCACGGTCCCTGAACCCTGGAATAGGCGCTTGGTAGACAAAGCGCTCAATCTCTTCAGCGAAGAAATGATAGCGTAGATGTCGCTATCGGCCTGCAAAGCCTTATCTAGCCCGCCGATGTAGGCATCGCCGGTGAAAAGCCAGCCTTGACGAGGCTCGTAGAGGGAGATGTGATCCTCGCTGTGGCCGGGCGTGTAGATAATTTCGAAGGAGTAGTGCCCGGTGGTCACCACCTCACCGATGGGGCTCCCCTGGGAAGAGGCTGGGCTACCCCAGATGAGGCGACGATAGAGTTGGAGGTGCAACCTTTTAGGGTCGGACAGGATGGGGAGGGCCAGGGGGTGGGCCAATATGTCCATCCCGAACCCCTCTTGCAAAATGGCGTTTCCGCCGATGTGGTCCTCGAGGCTGTGGGTGTTGACGATCCTCTCCAGCCCCAACTCCTCGATAACCGATAAGAGTTCCTGGGAAGTGCGAGGGCATCCGGTATCAATGAGGAGCCCATCCACCCAGTAGGCGGCGGTATAATAAAGGGGGCGGCCGAAGAGGCGGTTAGCCATCCTTATCTTAATCACTTCTTCCACCCTCTCGACCTCTATCATGGTCTTATTCTGGCAAGACTGCCGGGCCTTGTCAAGGAGGCTCTTGCTTTGAGGTGGATGTTGTGATATAAAGACCGTTGCCACCCTTTTCAGCGATACCGAAAGCGATGAGGAGATGAGATCCGGCCTTTTGGTGCGGGAGATCGAGGCCCGCTCGGTTCTCAGCAAGTCGGGGATCTCAGAGGTGACCTACGCCCTCAACCCCTACGTGGGCTGTGAGCATGGTTGCGTCTATTGCTACTCGATCTTCATGAAGAGGTTCACCGGGCATAGGGAGGAGTGGGGCACCTTCGTCGATGCGAAGGTGAACGCTCCCCAGGTCTTGGCTCGGGAACTGAAGCGGGCCAAATCGGGAGAGGTTCTCCTCTCCTCGGTGACGGATCCCTACCAGCCGTTGGAGAGAGAGTATCGATTGTCGCGAGCCTGTCTCGAGGTATTACAAGGATATCCCCAGTTCCCGGTCAGCATACTGACCAAGTCGACCTTGGTGCTGCGAGACCTGGATCTTTTGTCCCAGATTGAGCATCTGGAAGTGGCCTTCACCATCACCAGCCTCGACGAGGGTGCGCGGCGGATATTCGAGCCTCAAGCCTCGCCGACACGGGCTCGGCTCGAGGCTCTGGCACGGCTCTCAGAAGCGGGCTTGAAGACCTGGGCCTTCTTCGGCCCCGCTCTCCCTTACATCTCCGATGGAGAGAAAGAGATCGAGGCCCTCTTCAGGGAGTTGAAGGAGGCAGGGGTGAAGCGGGTTCTCGTGGATAGCCTTAACCTGAAGGGGGCCATGTGGGGGAGGGTGAAGCGGGCCATCTCCATCCACTACCCTGACTTGTTGGAGGCTTATCGCCACTTGGCCGCTGACAGAAAGGCCTACTCCTCTCTCTTGGGAGAGCAGGCGCGGCGGGTAGCCGCCAAGTATGGTCTGGAGTGCGAGACTTGCTTCTGAGAACTTTCAAAGGAACCTATTATGAGATCGGCTATCGGTTGGGACGTGGCTTGGCTACCCTCGATATACCGGAGAGCGACGGTCAGGGATCTGAGTTCGCCGCCCAGTGTGAGGCGATAGTCAAAGAGATCTATCCCTCCATCCTGGATAAGGTGGAGGGGTTCATCGAGGGGAGTGGGCTTTCGGCTCACGATTTCAAGACCTATTTCTATACTCGAGGCGGGCCGCCCCAGATCGGCTGCACCAATTTGGCCATCATGCCCCCTCATACGAAAGAAGGCTTTCTCCTACTAGGAGGCAACTACGATTGGTTCTACTCGGCGGGAGAATGGCGGGAGGTGAGGGTGATCCAACCCCAAGGAGCCCACTCCCACATCTCGGTGACCCACCATTGGGCCGGGAGTCCCGATGCCCTCAATGAGAGAGGGGTTGCGGTGCTTCTCTCGATCTTGCCAGAGAGGGAAGTGAAAAAGCCGGGGTTACAGTGGCACCTGGTTATCGATATCCTGATGGAGACCTGTAGCCGTTTGGAGGAGGCGCGCGAGTTCATCACCTCGGTTCCCCATCTGCGGGCCTTTAACTACCTCATCGCCGATGAGCATCAGGCTATCGTGGTCGAAGCCACGCCCGATGGGGTCTCGATCAGGGAGCCAGAAGGCGGGCTCTTGGTGGCTACCAACCACTTGCCAGGAAGGGAGTTTCCCGAGGAGGAACCGACGGAGCCAGATAGGCTTCGCCAGAGACGATCTCTCACACGTTACAGGAGGGTCCACCAAATGATGGGAGAGAGGCTAAGGGGGGTCGATTTGGAGGCTATCAAGGCGATCCTGCGGGACCATGAGGCTCCTATATGCCGGGGAGACCATCCCTCGGTGGAAGAGAGGGGAGGGTTCGACGGTCTCTTCGGCACCATCTGGTCCCTCATCTGCCAGCCGGGAAGAAGGGAACTCCTTCTCGCCGCGGGGCACCCCTGTAATAGCGAGTATGAGGGGTATTCTTTATGGTGAAAAGAGGCAAACTTTCGGGGAAAAGGGTCTTGGTCACCTCTGGGCCGACAAGAGCCCCTATTGATGCGGTGAGGTATATCACCAACAAGTCTACCGGCCGGCTGGGGGCCCTGATAGCGGAGGAGGCTCTCAGGGAGGGGGCGGAGGTGACCTATATCTATGGCAAGGGGAGCGTACTCCCTCAAGTCGCGGAATCCGCGTCCTTGCGCCTGGTGGAGGTGGAGACGGTACCAGAGTTGATGGAGAGGGTAAGAGAGGAGTTAGAAGAGACCAACTACCAGGCCATCATCCATTCTATGGCTGTCTTGGATTATGTGCCCGAGGCCCCCAGGGAGGAGAAGGTGCCTTCGGGGAGGGAAGAATGGCAGATAAGGTTGGTTAAGACCCCCAAGGTGATAAAGATGATCCGAGATTTAAATCCCCAGGCTTTTCTCGTGGGGTTCAAACTGGAGGTGGGGAGCCCGGAGGAGGAACTGATCGGTATCGCCCATCGGTCACTCTTGGCCAACAAAGCCGACCTGGTAGTGGCCAACGACCTTTTGCAGATCGAGCGGGGGAACCATGTGGGCTACTTGGTGAACCCAGAGGGCGAGGTTGTCGCTCGGGCAGAGGGCAAGGAAGAGATAGCGAGAAGGTTGGTAGAGATCATCATCAGAGATTAAGGAGGCGCAAAATGGCCAAGGGCCCGGAAGGCAAGACTATTCTATTGGGGGTCACAGGCAGCATCGCCGCCTATAAGGCGCCGGCCATCCTGAGGAGACTGAAGGGTTTGGGAGCCGACGTTATTGTGGCCATGACCAAGGCGGGCACGGAGTTCGTCACGCCCCTGACCTTTAGGGCCCTCTCTGGGAACCCCGTCCTGGTGGAGATGTTCGAGCCGGCCACGGAGTGGCAGATCGAGCACGTGATCCTGGCTCAAAAGGTGGATCTGGTCTTGATCGCGCCGGCCACGGCCAATATCATCGGCAAGATAGCCTCGGGGATCGCTGACGATATGGTCTCCCTGACGGTGATGGCCACCAAGGCACCGGTGATGATCGCTCCAGCCATGAACGTCGATATGTATGAGAACCCTATCGTACAGGAGAATATCAAGAAGCTGAAAGGGGTGGGCTACACCTTTGTAGAGCCGGGAGTGGGCGTCCTAGCCACAGGGGTCGAGGGGAGAGGGCGACTGGCGGAGTTGGAGGAGATAGTGGAAAAGGTGTGCAAACTCCTGTCAGAAGAACGTGGCAGATGAACTGCGTCGCCCCGGGTGAAGGGAATCTTGTGTGGAAAGGGGAGATATGACCGGTCAGGGTTGTACCGAGATCACCTTCCCGGTACGGTATGCGGAGACGGATGCTATGGGCATCGTCTATCACTCGAACTATGTAATCTGGTTCGAGGTGGGGCGAGGAGATTACATGAGACAGAGGGGGTGGGAGTACGCCGACCTAGAGGCTCAGGGATACTATCTCCCCGTCTCTGAACTGGAGGCTCGCTTCCTGGCTCCGGCTCGGTACGGCGACCTGGTGACGGTCAAAACTTGGCTCGAGGAACTCCGGAGTCGGAAGATAACCTTTGCCTATGAGGTGGTCAAAGATAGTACGAGGGAGGTTCTGGCCGTGGGCCATACTAAGCATATCTGTACCGATAAGGTGGGCCATGTGAGATCGATCCCTAATGAGGTTCGGGAGATGCTCCGCGCGGAGGTGAGTTAGATTGGCATCTCCTGGCGGTCTCTTACTTTCTGGAGCGATATCGAGGGTGATTTCCCGCTCTCACTGAGGCGCGGGCCTGCTCCGGCGCAGTGACGTGCTCAACGCTGTTCGAATGAGGCAAGAGCTGACATAAAGAAATGCCTGAACTTCCCGAGTTAGAGGTAACAAAGGAGTTCCTCCAAGAGCACGTTGTCGGTCGTAGGATAGAGAAGGTAGAGGTCTTGCAGCCCATCGTGGTCCGTAGCCTCACCGATCTCGAGTTCACTTCTCTTGAGGGTCAGGCTTTCACTGAGGTAGGGCGTCGAGGCAAGTACCTTATCTTTTCCCTTGACGCCCTCTACCTGGTGATAAACCCCATGTTGAGCGGGCGGCTCTACTTTTGTCTTTCCGCCGAACGGCGTCTGGCCAAGACCTTCGTGATATGGCACCTGCAAAGTGGTATCGACCTTAGGTATGTGGACGAGAGGCAGATGGGGAAGATATATCTCACCCCTGATCTATCTTTGGTGCCTGGCTTCGCTATGCAGGGGCCTGAGGCCTTGGAGGTGACCTTTGAGGCTTTCAAAGAGCGGCTGAAACGGCATCGGGGAGAGATGAAAGGGGTTCTGATCAATCAGGCCTTCGTAGCCGGCATAGGCAACGCCTACGCGGACGAGATCCTCTTTCGGGCCAGGGTATACCCTTTCCAAAGGCGACCGGGCCTCACTGGAGAGGAGACAAGGAGAGTTTATGAGGCTATGCGTGCGGTGCTCGAGGAGAGCATCGCTACCATCCGGGAGCGGATGGGCGATCAGATCCACCTCAAGTTCCGCGATTTCTTGGCCGTGCACGGAAAGGGAGGCTCTCCCTGTCCTCGTTGTGGCACCTCCATCTCCGAGGTGAGGGCTCGGGGTCGGCTCACTGACTTCTGCCGAAGTTGCCAGCCGGGGATCATGATCGGCCACTCCCGAAGCCTGAGAGGGTAGGATGAGAGGGGAAGAGTTCGAAAGGCTGGTGGCCGAGGCTCTGGAGGATCTTCCAGAGGAGTTTCAAAAAAGGTTGGACAACGTTGATCTGGTAGTGGCTGCCAATCCCACCAGGGATCAGATGGAAAGAGCGGGGATAGGGCCACACCAGCCCCTCTTCGGCCTCTACGAGGGGGTGCCCCTCACCAAGCGGGATAGGGGGTATCATCTCGTCTTGCCGGATAAGATAACCATCTTTCAGTGGCCTGTGGAGGCTGTCTGCCGCACGAACGAAGAGATCCGTAACCTCGTGCGGAAGACGGTGATGCATGAGATAGCCCACCATTTTGGGATAGGGGATGAGAGGTTGAAAGAGTTAAGAAGGATGGATGAGGGAAAGAGGGTTGTAGAAACGGAAGTGCGCGCCCGGTACGCGGAGACCGACGCCCAAGGGGTGGTCTACTACGCCAACTATTTCGTCTGGTTCGAGGTGGCTCGCATGAGTTACTTGCGAGCCATCGGCTACGACTACGCCACCCTGGAGCGGGATGGCTTGGGGTTTTTCATCGCCGAGGCTAGTTGCCGATACCAGGCTCCCGCTCATTTCGATGAAGAACTGGTGGTGAGGACATCTGTAGGCGAGGTTCGCAATCGGAGTTTCGTCTTCGAATACGAGGTGTACAATAAGGAGAGTGGCCAACTGTTGGCCACTGGCTCTACAGTACAGGTCTTCATAGATGAGAGGGGGAAGCCCAGAGAGATCCCCCCTAAATTGCGGACTGTATTGGAGGAACCGGCTCTTTAGAACTCCGTCACTCCGGTGAAAGTGAAATTATCTATCTTGAGAGCGGGTACGCAGCCGCACCCCAGGCTGCTACTGAGAAGGAGTTTCCGTTCCTTCCCTATCATCTCCACGGAGGATAGAGCCTCCAGGATGCTCTGGGTGAAGCGGAGGTTTTTGATGGGGCGGGCGATCTCCCCCTTCTCAATGAGGAAAGTTCCGTCCCTGGTCATCCCGGTGATGATGGTCTTGAAGCGGTGGGCGGGGTTCATGTAGTGGAAGCGGGTGACCCAGATCCCTCTCTTTGTGGAGACGAGCATCTCTTCTTTGGTAGCCTGGCCGGCAGCCATAAAACGGTTCGCGGGCAAGGGACCATAGGGGTTAGGAGCGGGAAGGGTAGCGTGGCCCGTCGATTCCTTCCCCTCTTCGCGCCCTGCGGTATAGGTGTCGTAGGCCACAGAGGTGGCTAGTCCCTCCCTTATGAAATCCACCTTCCTCTTGGGGACACCCTCATAATCGAAGGGCATGGGCAACCCTTGGAGGTCAAGTCCGTCATCCCAGAGGGAGATATTTCTCCCCACGATCTTCTCTCCAAACCGATCGGTCATGAAACTCCGCTGCTCTTGGACGGCCAGCGCCCCGCAGCCCAGGTAGGTGAGGTAGAAGAGCATCTCCTCCACGG
>JAUVHF010000167.1 GCA_030593425.1 Anaerolineales bacterium | reverse complement strand
GGCGCAAAGAGGAAATTCGGGGCCCCAAATAGGTGAAAAGCACGCCTTTTCGTGTTCTTTGAAGAAAATTCGACCATTTCTGGTTTGTTCATCTTATTATGGGAGAGAGGGCTTGCCCTCTACTCTATCTTTGGTATAATGAAGCAGAAGGGGTGAAAATGTTGGAAAGAACCGTCTCTCCAAAGCTGAAGGCCGATGAGGTAGCGGTAGAGGTCCTTCTCCGTCCCAAGACGTTGCAGGAGTTCATCGGTCAGGAGAGGGTAAAGGAGAATATCAAGATACTCTTGGAGGCTGCCCAGGGAAGAGGAGAGGCGGTAGAGCATGTGCTCTTTTGTGGCCCTCCAGGGTTAGGCAAGACGACTTTAGCCAATATCATCGCTCATGAGATGGGGGTAAAGATCACCGTCACCTCCGGGCCGGCTGTGGAGCGGGTCCGCGACTTCGCGGCCATAGTGAGCCGATTGGGCGAACGACACATCCTTTTCATCGACGAGGCTCACCGCCTCCCTCGGCCTGTGGAGGAGATGCTCTATCCGGCTATGGAGGACCGGTGCCTAGACATAATTATGGGAAAGGGGCTCAAGGCCCATACCCTTCGACTTCGACTGAAGCCTTTTACGGTGATAGGGGCTACCACCCGTATGGCCCTTATGACCTCTCCTTTAAGGGCTCGCTTCGGTGTGATCTATCGGCTGGGCTTCTACAGCATTTCAGCCATGGAGCAGATCGTGCGCCGTTCGGCGAAGATCCTGGGTGTGGAGATCGAGGAGGGGGGGTGTCAGGAGATCGCTAGACGGGGGCGAGGGACTCCTCGGGTGGCCAATCGGCTTCTGAGAAGGGTGAGGGATTATGCTCAAGTGCGGGCGGATGGAGTGATCACCGCTGAGGTGGCCCGCCAAGCGTTGGAACTTCTGGAGGTGGATTCTCTAGGTTTGGACGAGGTCGACCGGAAGATCATCGAGACCATAATCCATAAATTCAACGGGGGGCCGGTGGGGCTCGACACCATCGCTGCCTCCATCAGCGAGGAGGCGGATACCATCATGGATGTCTATGAGCCCTATCTTTTGCAGTTGGGGTTCATCGGCCGGACGCCAAGAGGGCGGGTGACTACCAAACTGGCCTACGAGCACCTGGGCCTCCCCTACGAGGAAGGGCAGCCGACGCTATTTTGAGATGCGCGTGGTAGATTCAAAAGGCCGTGAACTCTCCCCCTGCTCGAAGGAGAGGGCGGAGAGGCTTTTGAGAGAAGGGAAGGCGACTATGGTCGGGGGCTCGCCCTCGACCATACGCTTATCCTACGAGGTCGAGGGGCGGCCAAAACGGGAGGAATCGGGGCCTCTCAAAAAAGATAAGAAGATACTGCTCCACATCTGCTGTGGCCCCTGTAGCACCTACACTATAGCCCGCCTTCGGGAGGAGGGGTTCTCGGTCACCGGCTTCTGGTACAACCCGAACGTCCATCCCTTCTCCGAGCATGAGAGAAGGCGGGAGTGCATAGAGGAATACGCTGGGGGTGTGGGTCTCCCTATGATCTGGTGGCCGAACTATGAGATGGTGGAGTTCCTCCGCCGGGTCTCGGGCCACGAGGCAAAGGGAGATCGTTGCTCTATCGATTATCGGATGCGGTTGGAGAAGACGGCGGAGGTGGCCGCCCAGGAAGGGCACGACGCCTTCACCTCCACTCTGCTCATCAGCCCCCATCAGGACCAAACCTTGATACGAGAGATCGGCGAAGAGTTGGGCCCAAAGTACAATTTAGAGTTCTATTTCGAGAACTTTCGGCGGGGTTGGACGGAGCGGGGGCGTCTGGCGAAGGAGCATAACCTCTATAGGCAAAACTATTGTGGCTGCATCTACAGCGAGTGGGAGAGATATAAAGGCAGCGGATTCTCGGAGGAAGGTGCGTCCTGTGCAGAAAGTGGCTAGGGTGGCGAAGGAGCCTTTGACCTATCTAGTCATCGCCATCCTGGTTCTCTTAGTCCACCAGGCTTTCTATCTCAGAGAGTTGGGCTACGACGCCGTGGACGACGCCTACATCTCCTTCCGGTACGCCCAAAACTTCGCCCGAGGGCACGGGCTGGTCTTCAACATCGGCGAGAGGGTAGAGGGGTATACGAACTTTCTCTGGACGGTGCTTCTCGCTCTATTCATTTTGGTGGGGGTCGAGCCTGGGCCCCTGGCCATGGCTCTAGGAGGCCTCTTCGCCCTGGGAACCATCATCTTGGTCTATAGCAAGTTCGCTCAGAAGGCCCTGGTGGTTAGTCTCTCTCTGCTCCTCTTGGCTGTCGATGGCTCTTTCGCCCTTTGGTCTGTGGGGGGTATGGAGACGGCCATCTTCACCTTCTTGTTGCTCTCTGGCATGGTTGCCTATCTCCAGGAGGGAGAAGACGAAAGGTTGGCGCTCCTTTCAGGCCTGCTCTTCGCCCTGGCGGCCCTGACTCGCCCTGAGGGGGTCTTGGTCTTCGCGGTCACGCTGCTCCACCGGGCGTTTCATCGGCTACTTGTGGAGCGGAGGCTCCTCGCCCGGCCTGACCTGCTTCGGCTTTTCTCTTTCCTAGGGCTATACGGGCCTTACTTTCTGTGGCGCTATAACTATTACGGTTATCTCCTCCCCAACACCTTCTACGCCAAGGTGACTACCGAAGGGGTGAGCGCTCAGATAGCGCGAGGGTTCGCCCACTTGCGTACCTTCTTGGGGGTGCATCTTGGATGGTTGCTCATACTCTTGACCCTGGTGCCCCTTCTTAAGCGGAAGGTGGATTTCGCTTGGAGTTACCTGGTTTTTCTGGTTTCGGTCTATCTCTCTTATATCGTCTATGTGGGAGGGGATTGGTCGGTGGGCCGTTTCTTCGTTCCCATCCTCCCCGCGCTCTACCTCCTGGTGGCTATGGGGGTCGGCGAGGCCTACATGAGCCTCCAAACCTGGTTTGAAGGGAGGGGCCGAGAGGGGTATTTTAGAGGGGTTGGTGGCCTCCTCGCCCTGGGAGGGGTGTTAGCCCTCTTTAGTCTCTCCTCTTTGGGCGGCGAGCACGAACTTTTCATCCGGCGCTTTCAGGCTAGGGAGGCGACCCGGGCCAGGGTCACCTTGGGGAGATGGCTGCGGGAGCATCTCCCTCCTGATACCTTCATCGCTGTCGATGCAGCAGGCCAAATCCCCTACTACTCTGGCTTAAAGACTTTAGATATGTTTGGAGTGAACGACGAACATACGGCTCATATGAAGGTGGAGAGCATGGGCCAGGGGACCCCCGGCCATGAGAAGTTCGACTTCGATTACATCATGTGGCGGCGACCGGACCTGATCATCGTTTATGGCAACTTCCTGGATGGCTCACCGATATACGAGAGGGCCGACGATTGGGAATGGACGGAGGATGAGGCCCTGCGCCAGTTCTTGACCATCTACCGCCGCCGGGATTAGGAGGCTTGAGGCGGTGATGGCGAATATCGGCCGGATGTTGCTCATCTTGGGGGTAGTGCTCATCGTTTTCGGTTTGGCTACGATCTTGGCGGGCCGCATGCCCTTTCTAGGGCGGCTTCCAGGGGATATCCATATCCGGCGGGGGGCAGCGGAGATATATATCCCCTTAGCCACCTGTCTTCTTCTCAGCCTCTTGGCCACCTTAATCCTTAACCTTTTGGCACACTTCCTCCGCCGATAGTCTATTTGCACCCTTTGGGGGGTAGTCCGGTGAAGATCGAGGGTTTCGATTACGAGATACCTCCTCATTTGATCGCTCAGCACCCTCTCCAGCCCCGAGACGCCTCCCGACTCATGGTCATCAGTCGGGCGGAGGGGAAGATCGAAGATCGCCGTTTCCGGGATATCGCCGACTATCTTCGCTCGGGCGACCTCTTAGTGGCCAACGACAGCCGGGTCATCCCGGCGCGCCTTCTAGGCCACAAGGTGCCCACAGGGGGAAAGGTGGAGGTGTTGCTCACCGCTAAGCGGGGAGATAGGCTCTGGGAGGGTTTGGTGAGGGGACGA
>JAUVHF010000059.1 GCA_030593425.1 Anaerolineales bacterium | reverse complement strand
TGGTCACCATCGCTCTCTTCCTGGCCGTCGATTTCGGACGGCGGGCCATAGATAGCTATCGGCTCAGCCGGGCCGTGGCGGCTTTGGAAGAGGAAGTAGCCGCCATGAGAGCGGAGAACGAAGTTCTCAAAGAACGGCTGGAGTACGTGAGCACCGACGCCTACATCGAGGAGGCAGCCCGCGAGAAACTGCGATGGGTGGACCCTGGGGACACAGCGGTGATAGTGCTCTCCAGTGAGGATGAAGAGGCCCCCGTGACAACTCCACTCCCCTCCCACGAGACCGTGCAAGGAGAGGGGGGGATCGAGAAGCCCAACTGGCAGAGATGGCTGGACCTCTTCCTTGGCCCCTGAAACTTGACGAAGGGAGCGCGATTTTATATAATATAAATGCGATGCGGGGTAGAGCAGCGGAAGCTCGTCGGGCTCATAACCCGGAGGTCGTTGGTTCGAATCCAACCCCCGCTACTAAAGCCGATGGTTAGAGGCCATCGGCTTTTCCCTATGAAGGGGGGTTGTCAAAGGCCAAACCTTGGTTTATAATAGGCTTGTGGCGACGTAGCTCAGCGGTAGAGCAGGGGACTCATAAGCCCTTGGTCACTGGTTCGAATCCAGTCGTCGCCATTTTTACTATCCAAGGACGCGAGCCAAGAGTCGGTCCGGCTGATGCGCCCTCCTTAGGCGGCAAGAAGAACCTGGACCGGATTCGAAAAGAGATTGAGAAATGCGAGTCAGCAAATGTGTGGGGTGCGAAAAGTTTCCGTGTGCTGATGTGAAGCACGAGTGCTATATCATTCCGGACATAGACGTGAACCCGGAGGATGTTTCCATCGCGATGATCTCGGAAGCTGCGCCGCCCAATCCTGACGACTACTACTATGCAAAGGGGGATTCCCTGTTTCAGCAAACCACAGTTCAAGCGTTCAACGACGCCGGTGCGAATATCTCGTCTATACAGGACATAGTCGATGTGGGTGTGTACCTCAACCTCACCACTGCCGTGAAATGCGGGAAAACGGGATACGGAATAAAGGCGAGCACCATCAAAGAATGCTCACTCATATTGGAGAAGGAACTTGCCCTCTTTCCAGATGTGAAAGTGTTCGTGCTGATGGGTGACGTCGCGATAAAGGCTATCAACTACATCGCAAGGAGGGCTGGCGAAGAGAGAGTGATTCCTGCTGGCTCCACATACAAGATCCGAGGGCAGAAATACTTCTTCCGAGGAAAGAGGGCTTTTCCGTCCTACCTGCAGGCGGGTCCCAGCTTCTTCATCGAGAAGAGCAAGCGAAGAATGATTGCGGAAGACATCGCTGCCGCATTGAGTCTCGTGAAGTAGGCCGCCGTCCTCGATGGTTCGAACGGTGAGAACATCGTAGAGTTTGTGTGGTCTCTCGATGACGGTGTCATAACAGGTTAGACAGACTGGTACAACTCTAGGAATCCTAAGCTATTTGGAACGGATGCTTTGAAGGACGTTGAACTTGATTTGAGGCAAAGGTGTCGCCCCACAAGTCGCTGCACCCGACCGTACTATCGCGCCGCATTCAATGTCACTCTCGGTTCTATGGGTCGTTTTCAGTCGGAAAAATACTCTGCAAAGCCGCGCGGCGAGTGAACTCTGAGTTGCTAGGGACTCATAAGCCCTTGGTCACTGATTCGAATCCAGCCAGCGCCATTATTGTTTGGGAGGAAAAATGGCCCTCTTCGTAGATTCGGCTGATGCGGACGAGGTCAAGCGAGCCATGGAGTTGGGGGTCATCTATGGCGTGACCACCAACCCCATCCTCATCGCTCGCTCCGGGAAAGAGGCCCGCCAGGTGATCGCCGAATTGAGCGAGATCTGCCCCGGGCCCATTTTCCACCAAGTGGCCGCTGGCTCAACGGAGGAGATGCTGGCCGAGGCCAAAACCTTCTCCGCCCGTCTACCCCAACGGCTGGTGATTAAGGTACCTTGCACACTAGAAGGCTTGCGTTTGGTGAGCCAAATCGGGGAAGAGACACCCTGCGCGGTGACCGCCATCTTCACCCTCGCCCAGACTTACCTGGCCTGCCAGGCGGGAGCCAGATACGTAATCCCCTACGTCAACCGGCTAACTAGGGCCGGTGGCGACGGCCCCGGGCTGGTCAAAACCATGAGAGAGATCATCTCTGAATCGGAGGCCGAGATATTGGCTGCCAGTCTGAAGAGCCCCCAGGACGTCGTCTCGGCCCTGTTCAGTGGCGCCCACCATGTCACCGCCCCTCTCAAAGTGATAGAAGAGATGGCAAAGGATCAATTGACCGCGGAGGCGCTGGCTGAATTCGCCGCCGCGCAGGATGAACCCTCTTGAACGCTGTGCTACCAGGAGCCAACTCCTGGCAGCACTAGATTCGCTAATACAAAGGCAACCTTCGAAGGAAGGCTGCCCTTTCTCACTCTGCGCTCTAATACCAGTAGAACGTTCTCGTCTCGCTCCTCGGGCTGACGGGTTCGACTTTGGGGGTCCCATCGGGGAAGGTGCCTATCTCCCTTACCAGACCCACATCCCACTCGAAGAGGTGACTTAAAGCATCCCGTGGAGGGCGCATCTCCAGAGGCACGAGGTAACTGGTGGCCTTGGTCAATTCCGTGACCTGCTGAGCGGTCCCCGCTCCACCCACGTACCGCACACTCACCATATACCACTCGTCCTCACTCAAGAGCCCCTCCGACATCCAGTTGAGGAGCACCGGTGCCTCTGGCTCACTGGTCAGACTCAAGCCCATCCCCACCCCTCCGCCGAACTTTTTGCCATCCGGCGGGCCGAGGAGCACGGGTGCGCTAAATGCCGACCCCGGCGTGTCGGTTGGCGTCGGCGTGGGGATTTTGGTGGGCGTGGGGGTAGATGTGCCCCTAGGGATTATGAGTTCCTGGCCGGCTCGCAACTCCTCGGGGCTGGAGATCTCATTAGCCTCCATAAGGGCCCTCACCGTCGTTCCGAACATCGCCGCTATGGTGATCAAATTATCCCCTGACTGGACCACATAGGTCTCCAGCCCTCCGGTTGGCAGAACCGTCTCCGTGGGCTCAGGGGCCCCTCCCTCGCCCGTCCCCACCAGCCCTTCCGGGATCAGGATGACGACCCCCCACTGTATCATATCGCCGGTGAGGTTATTCACTAGTCTGATCGCTTCCTCGGTGGTGTTGAACTTAGCAGCCAGGGACGACAACGTGTCACCCCGCTGCACCCTATACTCGCGCACCTCAGGCATCGGTGTGGCCGTAGGGGTGGGGGTAGGTGTGGAAGTGGGAGTGGAGGTAGGGAAGAGGGTAGGGGTAAAAGTGGCTGTGGGGGTAGGGGTCTGGTAAGCGATTATCTGGATGCTCTCCCAAGGCCTGAGCAGCCAGACAGCCGCAACGATGATGAAGATGCCTAGAGCACCCAAGATAGGTAGCGAAAGCAGCGAAACCAAGGAGAAAGAGGGCAAAAGAGTACGCGCCTCTTCCAAGGGCGCACCACACATCAAGCAGGTTTTGGCCGTCTCGGCTACCCTCACCCCGCAGGAAGGGCAGCGTCTTACACGGCGCTTGTGAGGTAACTGGTGACCGCACTGGGAACAAAAACTGGGCCTTCCCAAAAGCGCAGCCCCACACTTGGGGCAGTTCATTCTCTCCCTCACCGGCCTTTAGCCGAGCCGTTTCCTCGACTAAGCCCCATTATAGCAGGTTTTCGCTCCTTTGCCAAGACCCCAATCGCGAAAAGCAAAGCCAAGAGAGAGATAAGAGCCCCTGCCTTCCGCACGGGGGTGTCCTCAAAGCAGAGGCGCACCCTATGCTCCCCCGCTGGCACCCGGAGGGCGATGAGCCCATAGGGCTCGGTGGGATAGATGGAAGTTTCTCTTTCATCGACGTAGGCTCGCCAGCCGGGGAAATAATAAGTATAGAACTCCACCTCCGCCTCTTGGGAAGAAGTCACCTTGATCTCCTCCGAAGCGCCCCCATGCCGCACCATCTCTACCCTAGCCCCTTCTGTAAGAGGGTGGGCTTTCACCAGGGGCTCCCCGGCCAGATACTGGGGAACCAGAGGGGAGTCCTGAGGCTGCTCCTTGGTCCAGATAGTCATCCCCACCCTATCCGGGGGGTGGAAGGTCTCGAAATCGATGATGGCTACCGGCTCCTCGGCACGGGGAGAGACCTTGGTGTGTTGGGGAGTGGAGTAGTCATAACCGGCCAGGATAACGACGAGGAGCAAGACGGCTAAAGCCGGATGCCACCCCTCGTTCTCTTCATCCAGGGCTAAGACAGCGGTGCCCGCCAGAAAAGAGAGGATGAAGGCTACGATAGAGAGGAGCCTCCAAGGAAACTGGATCAAGGCTGCCAGAGGCAGTGCGCTCCAGAGAGGCCCGCCAAGGGGTGTCATGGCCGCTATGAGCACCAAGGCTGCCCCGGCGAAGAAAAAGGTGTGGCCTCTACCTTTGGATGGCCTACTAAAAACTATGCCCACCATAGCCATAAGAGTGGCCACAGCCCCCAGTTGCAGAGGCATCTCGTCCGTGAGCCCTTCCCCTGCATAGCCGTAGCCCCAGAAGGGGGAGAACAACTGGGAGAAGTAGACGAAGTGCTTGGCGTAGTCGTAACTGCCCCGCGTCCACTGCTCCTGCACCACGTACCCCTTCTCGGCCAGCATGGGCAGGAGGAAGATAGCACTCAGCGCCAGGGCGAGAAGAATGGCCACTCCGGTCAAGGCAGATAACCGAAGCAACCTCTCCCTCAGGATGCCGAATGCATAGGGACGCCCATCCCCTTTCCCCTGAGCAAGGAGACGATAGAGCATATAAGCCCCCAGAAAAGGGGTGAAGACGAAGGCGGTCGGCGCATGAGTGAGGATCAAACCCGCGTAGGTCAAAGCGAAGAGGGCGAGATAACGCCCTTTTCGGGTCTCGGACAGTTCATAGAAGAAGAGCAGAACCAAGGGGAAGAAGGCGAAAGCGCAGAACTCGGCGAAGGCGCTCCGCACGTAGACGTCCACCAGATGATAGGGCACATAGATATAGACCAAGGCGGCGAAAAGCCCTGCCCTTTCGCCCAGGATCCGTTTGGCGAAGGCGTACATGGAGAGGCCCGAGAGGATGAAGGCCAAGGCGTAGGTAGCCTTTACCGAAGCCGTGAGGCTAGCCCCCAGGAGGTGAAAGAGCTCGGCCACGTAGAAGGCCAAGGGGGAGTAGAGGATGAAGAGGGGGTAGCCGTAGCCCAGAGCGAAGTCGGTGCCCCAGCGGGGATAAAGAGCCCCGTCGCGGATCGCCTGGTGGAAATCGGTGAGGAAGAAGATGCTATGGGGGGCGTCATGGGCCTCCAAGAAATAGGTGGGGCCCAAGAGAGGCGCCCAGGCGAAGATGGATAGGGCCACAATAAGCAGTATGTTTCGATCTATCCTTGCAATCAAGCCTCGCATCACTCGCTATCCAACAAATGCTCTGCCACTAGCCTTCCAACCCAAGGCCGCAAAGATGATAAGGACACTCAAGGCGGTGACATACTTGCCCACCACCCGCACCGGCGTATCCTCGAAGCGCAACAACAGGTAATGATCCCCCTCTGGAACGGTCACCGTTATCTTCCCCAAGGTGCCATGGGGTACGATGGGGAGTTCCCTGACGATGGGCCCCTCCTCGCTTTCCAGAAGATAGGCGTGCCAACCTGGGTAGTAGAAGGTATTAAAGGTGATACGTCCCTCTTTTCGAGCCCGGAAGACAACTTTCTCAAAGGTAGTGCCCAATTCCTCGGTGACCACGATTATCTTCTCCTTCCTCTTGGCAGGCAGGGAGCCGAAATCGACCTTGGTGATGAGAGGCTTATCCTGGGTCACTATATGCTGGGCCATGGGTGACCAGATGGGTATCTCATGCACCCAGGTGGTGGAGCCGGTCATCTCTCCCGCCGAGCGCTGGAACTCCATGAGACCTTGAAGGGAGACGGGCCCTTCTGCGGGCTCCACTATCTGGGGCATGAGGTAGGCGTAACTTCCCAGGATCACCAGAGCCGCTAGGGCCACCACGGCCAGGGGAGAGACCCCTTGGGGGGAAGAGTCAGCCCCCACCAGTATGGAGCCGGCCAGGAACGAAAGGGCCACAATAGCCAAAGTGAGAAGCCTCCAGGGGAACTGGGCAAAAGTGACCAGGCGCAACACCTCCCACAAAGGTATAGATGCCGGGAGCATGAGGAAGATGATGACTACCGTTGTCGCTTGGAAGAAGAGTAGGAGCCTTCGCAACTCTCCCCTCTCTACACGCCTCAGAGCCACGAGGGAGAGAAACCCAAAAACCAGGGGGATAGCACCCAACTGAAAAGGTAACCCGTCCTCGAGGCCCGGCTCGCTCAGCCCATACCCCCAGAAGGAGGAGAAGAGTTGAAAGAGATAGACGAAATGATCCCGGTAGCCATAGTAACCACCCATCCACTGGTCGAGGCGCACATACCTGAACTCCAGGGCCATGGGGAGCCAGAAGATGGCACTCAGCCCCAGGCCCAAAAGCAAACTCAAAATAGGCAGGAGGGAGGAACGGACTAACCCCCTGACCAAGCCTGGGAGGTCTCCGGACAACCCCCTCTCCCTTCCGGCCAAGGCCCTGCTCAGGAGCAGAAATATCAAATAGATGCCCAGGAGGGGCGAAAAAAGGAGGGCGAGGCCGTTATGGGTGAGCATAAGCCCAGCATAGGAAAGACCAGCGCCCAAAACGGCAGCCAGGCGAGGCGAAGCCACCGTCTCGTAGAAGAGCCAGAGGTTGAGGGGGAGAAAAGCCAGGGCTAGAGATTCGGCCAACGAAGCACGAACGTAGACGTCCACGATGTGATAGGGGATATAGATGTAGACCAGGCCGGCCAGAAGCCCGGCTCGGGAGCCCATGAAACGGCGGACGAAGAGGAACATGGTGACCCCAGAGAAGAGCAGTGAGAGGGCGAAGACCGCTTTGACTGCGGAGACGAACTCTAGGCCCAGAAGGTGAAAAGCCTCCCCCAAGTAGAAGGCCAAGGGACCATAGATATTGAAGAAAGGGTAGCCGTAACCGAAGGCGAAATCTGGCGACCAACGGGGGTACCACACCCCATCTTGTATCGAGCGGTCGAACTCAAAGAGGAAATAGACGCTGTGGCGGGCATCATGAGCCCCCCAGAAGTAGCCAGGCTGGAATAGGGGCGCTATGGCGAAGAGGGAAAAAAGGAGGAGCAGAATCAAGTAAGGATCGACCCGTCGCCAGAGCCTGGGTAGAGCATCAGCCATCGCTTCCCTCCCCTTTCGGCTCTATCGGTATGAAAGTGTCACCCTCCGTCGGCAACCGCTCTCCCGTCTCTACCAAATACATCCCCACCTTTATCCTATACCCCTCTCTTGGCCCCTCCACATCGATGCTTATCTTGTAGGCGTCCTCTATGACCTCTCCCCGCTCCCAACTGCTGGTGGGCCGCTCACCGGAAACTGGCTGGCTATCCCACTGCCCCCAGACGGTCCCCTCCTCATCGACCACGTGAACGAAGACGGTGTAATCCCTCTCCATCTCCTTCAAGGCCTGCCAATATAGGGTCAGGCGGATGGTAGCCCCATGCCGGAGGGGGCCTTCTAGTTTGTAGTCCAGAAGCACTACCCTATCTCCCAGGATTCCCTGAGCAGGTTTTTTGACCTCGAAGTCGGTGAAGCGTGGGGAGAGGTAATCATAACTCCCCAAGACAATGAGGGCTACGAGGGCCGCCCTCCAGGGAAAGTGGGCCAAGCGGGGCTCCAAAGCCAAAAGCCCCCCGGCCGCCACCGAGGTGCAGAGGCCGATGAGGGCCAGGAGTTGCCAGGGGTAGGCCAAGAGCCAGGAGAGGCGAGTCGTTTCCCAGAAAAGCCGTGCCGGCCCTAGGGTGAGAAGAACCATAACCCCCGCCCCAGCCAAAAAGAAAAGTATCTTCCCCCTAACCTCTTTCTCCCCCCCGGAAGGAGCAAAGAGCGAAAGCAGGGCCAAACCTGTGGCTACCGCTCCCAACTGAAAGGGGAAGCCGCCCTTCCAACCCATCTCGATACTCCCATATTTCCAGGTGGGTGAGAAGAGTTGGAAGGGATAAAGGAAATGGCGGGAGAAATCAGGCCGAGGGCCTAGAATATAGCCACCTTGCAAGATGAGGGGTAGGAGAAGCAGAAAACCCAGGCCGACCCCTACGCCTAGCGCTGAGGCGGTGCGCACCTTTGCCTCTCGGGAAGGACCGAGAACGAACATGTAAGCCCAGAGAAATAGAGCATAGAGAACGGCTAGTCCGGCCTGGGTGAGAGCCAGAGCCGCAAATAGGAGAGCCAATACCCCCAGTGCGAACCTGCCACCCTCCTTAATCCCCACATCCAAAGCCCAGAGAAGGAGAGGGAAAAGGACGAAAACCACCGACTCGGCGAAGGCCCCCCGTAGATAGACCACCGCCAGATGATAGGGCAAGTAGGTATAGACTAGGGCGGCGATGAGCCCCCCGTAAGGGCCAAAAAGGCGACGGACCAGGGCGTAGATGGCCAAACCTGAGAGGAGGAAGCCAAGAGCGTAGGTCGCCTTCACCGCCTGAGCCCCGCTCATACCCAAGAGGCGAAACGTCTCGGCCAGGGCGTAGGGCAACGGGCCTTCGCTCGTGAAGAGGTTATACTCTTCCCCTGTCCTGGGCGCCCAGCCCAGGCCGGGAAGCGCTTTCTCCAGGTCGAAGAGGTTGAGCAGGGGGAGAAAGCCCGAATGGGCCACGAAGAAACCGGGTTGAG
>JAUVHF010000089.1 GCA_030593425.1 Anaerolineales bacterium | reverse complement strand
CTGGGCCCACCGCCTGGAAGCGCAGGATCTGCTTCCCTGGAGCACCCAGTAGATCCGATTCTGGGTGGAACTCTATCTCCCCCACCTGGCGTATGATCTCCTCGCTTCCCTCCTCCACCTCCCACATGTAGCCGGTGGATGGGTTGGCTTCCAAAGTGATGACCGAAAGTTGGCCTTCGTTGAGTTCGATCTGGCGACCGTCATCTTTCGCGCTCAACCTAACTTCTGTGGGGAGAGCAGGGGTTGGCGTTGGCGGCTCCGGCCCTTGAGGAGGTGGGTTGGAGAGGGCACTCGATGATGAAGTCAAACCCAGGACGATGACCAGAAGAAGGAAGATACCTATCTTTAGAACACGTCTCACGTCGAAATGCTCCTTATGGGAGAATGGCGCGGGGAAAATTGAGTTAAGCTTCTTTGTTCCCATGCTTTTTGGAACACAGCACATTTTGAGGTTCTTGTTAATAGTCCTTTTGTGCTATTGAATGGCCACCAAGGCCCTTGACTTTTCGGCACGCGAGCCGTTTTCTCCATGAAAAACCAAATTCATTCTATCACAAACAACCCGCAATCACTAGAGTCTTGGGGGGACGAACAGGGGCAGATCGTCCCAGAGGTGGAGGCATGGTTTTTCTGGCAGGGCTTTCATGCTATAATGTCGAGGTTGCTGAGAAGAGAGGTTATCCCTCTGGCGAAGGGGGCCATTGAGACCCACAGGGCGTTATGATTAGGAGGGAGAAACGGGAGGGGAAGGCTTCTTCCAGAGAGTCTACGATATGGTGGCCCAGATACCCTATGGGAAGGTCGCCACCTACGGGCAGATCGCCTTATACCTTGGGCACCCGAGAGCGGCTCGCACCGTGGGCTGGGCCCTTCATGCTCTCCGCGAGGGCACGGAGATACCCTGGCATCGGGTGATAAATAGCCAAGGGAGGGTAAGTACCTCGTACCTCACCCACAGCGCCGATCTCCAGAGCGCTATGTTGGAGGAGGAAGGGATAGTCTTCGATGAGAGGGGGGTTGTTGACTTCGCTCTCTACCGATGGGAGGGGCCCACAGGAGGTGGATGATAGATGGCCCAGAGAATCCAGCCCGTCCTGGTACCCCGGCCTGGCACGCCTTGGGGCAGGCGACTTGGGCCAGGGGCCGGGGGGTAGTTCTTTTGGATAGGGGGGTAGTCCTCCGCCGGACGGCCAAGGGGGAGTGGGTCTTCCCCAAAGGGGATGGGGAAAAGTTGCCCCTCTGGCGGTATCATAAGGGCAAAAACGCCCTCCTCTTCCCTCCAGAGGAGGCACTGGAGAGGGTAACCTTCCCGGATACAAGGGAGGTTCTGAAAAAGGTGCTCGCCCGCCTGAACCGGTTCTATTTCCCCGCAGGACGAAGGGGGCCGTTGGAAGATGGAGTCTAGCCTTAACGACAGGATGTTAGTGGATATCGAGAGGCGGGGAAAGCCGAGCGAATGGCTGACCCTATGGGCTTTGAGAGTCGTGAGGGCTGCCTATGGTTGAGAGAGATAAGGCGAAGGAGTTCGATTACGGGGGCCAGGCGGTGATGGAGGGGGTGATGATGCGCAGCCGAAAGTCTATGGCTGTGGCCGTGCGTCACCCCTCGGGAAAGATAGTCATTCATAATGAGCCCCTGGAGAGCCCCATCTACACCAGCCGCTGGTGGAGGCTCCCCTTCCTTCGAGGCCTGGTCGTCCTCTGGGATACCTTAGGCTTGGGGATGCGGAGCCTAATCTATTCAGCCAACGTGGCTCTAGAGGAAGAGGAGGTGGAGTTCCGGGGGCCAGCCGTCTGGGGGTTAGTCTTCGTCTCCCTGGCCTTCGCTATCGGCATCTTCTTCCTAGTGCCTCTCCTCTTAGTCGGCCTCATAGACCGGTTCATAGCCTCCGCCTTAGTTAGCAACCTCATCGAAGGGGTTCTGCGCCTGGGGCTCTTTCTGGGCTATATCGGGCTGATCGGCCTCCTTCCCGACATCCGTCGTTTCTTCGCTTACCACGGCGCTGAGCATAAGACCCTTAACGCTTATGAAGCCGGGGCGCCTCTCGATCCCACTTCTGTCGCCGGCTATGCCACCGCTCATACCCGCTGTGGCACTGGTTTCCTCCTTTTCGTCCTAGTCCTTTCCATCTTCGTCTTCGCCCTCCTGGGGAGGCAGCCATTTATTTGGCGTATCCTCTCCCGACTGCTCCTTATCCCCCTTATCGTGAGTGTCATCTATGAGTTCATCAAGTTCGCCGCCCGCCATCAAGATAACCCCCTCCTGCGGGCCGTGGTCTCGCCGGGTTTAGCCCTCCAGAGCCTCACTACTAGGGAGCCTGACGAGGAGATGTTGGAGGTGGCTATTGCCGCGCTTGAGTCTCTCTTGGCGGAGAAGGAGTTGGAGAAAAAGTGAGGGAGCCCTTGGTTGCGAAGGAAATCCAGGTCGAGGACGACCTCGCGCTCGATTCTGAGCGGGTCATCCGCAACCCCGACGACATCTGGTTCATTGAGTATCTCAAGCCCTACTACGTCATGACTAGGGATAATCAGTACCTTTTCGCCAGCACTCAGGCTGGACGGAGACCCGATCGTGCTTTCTACATGGTGCCAGAGGGATATAAGTTAGGTAAGGGGCAGAGGCCATTTGAACGCCAGATAGGTCTTAGGCTCTATAAGGTAGTCAAGCGCTACCTCAAGGGTTGCAAAGTGCTGGTACAGGAGGGGATCCAGGGGGAGGCGGGCTACAAGACCGGCCTGCGTATCATCTTCAGCCTACAGAACCCTCACACCGCTTACATCGCCTGGATGGGACTGAAGATGGTGTACCCGCCGGAAGAGGGGATGGAGGTTCAATGCTGGAACTATATAGTGCCCGAGCGGCTGCCCGAGGATATGGTGTCCGAAATCCGCACCTTCTGGCCCGATTTCGATCCTGACGAGCCTTTGACCCTCTACGACCTGACGGAGATGGAGCGGGACGTGCGGCGGGTGATGAGCCTGCGGGTAGATTACTTCGGTGGTGCCTTTAAGAAGCCGAACTTGACCCTGGTCTGGAATCGAGGCGAAGCCGATGGGTTGATCTCCTATCACGCTGGTGCCACCGAGGACCGCATCCTGAAAGGCCTTTCCGGCACGGGGAAGACGACCCTCACCGTTGGGCCAAGTTTGCAACAAGACGACGCTTGTTTAGGCCAGCCTTGCTACGAGGATGGTAAGATCACCAATGTACAGCTCATCGGTCTGGAGGCAGCGAGTTTCGCCAAGTCGGAAGGGCTGACCGAGGAGAGCCCCGAGTGGCCCGGCCTGATGAAGTCGCGCGAGACCTACCCCGATGGCTCGCAACCCATCGTGCTGGCTATGAACATCGACTGCGAAGGGGTTGAGTACCGCATGGAAGAGATCGCCGGCCACGAGGTCAAGGTGCCACGGCGGATTCCTGGCGAGGAGATCGGCTCGCTACAGTGTACGCGCTACGGCAAGAGCGGCACCACCAACGGACGTTTCATCTTCAAGTTCTCCGACCTTAACCCTGATTGGTCGCCTGGCCTGATCAAATGGCTCAAGACCGAATGCCTCTCCTTCCGCCGCTTCGATGTGATGGAGCCCATCTTCCGCCTCATCGACCCAGCGATGGCCGTAGCGTTGGATTCGGCGTGTGAATCGATAGTTACCTCCGCCGTAGCAGGCAAGGTACCGGGTACTCGCATTCGTTCCTATGCTGCCACCGACTTCATGGCGGGAGAGCAATCGCGTCAGGCGCTGGCCAAGTTAAGGATCTACTCTGATTTGGGGCTGGGGCTCGATGGTAGGCTAGTCTTCTTCATCGTCAATACCGGCTACGTGGGCGAGTATGACATTAATGGCGCCCAGATCCTAGCCCTGAATGAGAGAGGCGAGGCGCTCATTAAGATAGATGAGGCCACCGGTCAGCCAGACCTGGATGCTCAAGGTAATCCGCGTTACATTGGCCGAGGGGAGAAGATAACGGTTGAAGATTCAAAGAGGTTGGTGGATTTAGTGGAGCGTCGTAAGATCAAGAACTGGATAATCAATCCCATCTATGGATACCTAGTACCCGACCCGAGAGAGCTGGAAGAAGTGCATGGCATGAAGAGCTTCCGGCGGCGCTTCAATCTGTTGCGCTACTATACACCGGAGGAGGTCGTAGCGTTCGCCAAGCGGGACATCGCTGAGCGGAGAGAATCCCTGCGCACCCTTTTCGCCGGACAGGAAGGCGAGGCGGACCTGAAGCCGGTGATCGAGGTGTGGGAAAAATGTGCCATCCCCGAGCCAGAAGCGATCCATGCCTTCTATGAGGAGCATTACGGTTGATGGCGCTGTTAAACGCGAGATTCCTTAATCTCCTTTGCTGACTAGACTCGAAGGGCTCGACCCGGAGATAGTGGCCGCTATCCCATAGGCAAGGCAGATTAGATGCCTAAGGTGAAACAAGGCGTTTACGATATCGAGATCAACTACGACTGGTGCAAGGGGTGCGAACTCTGTATAGAGTTTTGCCCCTCCGATGTCTTGGAAGCCGATGAGGAGGGGAAGCCCAGGGTCGTGAGGCTGGAGGCCTGTACAAATTGCAAACTTTGCGAGTTGCACTGCCCCGATTTAGCCCTTCTGGTGCGAGAGTGATGAGGTACGAGATCCGGCTGGCGGGGAGGGGAGGCCAGGGGTTGGTTCTTGCCGGTCTGATTCTAGGTGAGGCGGCGCTCAGAAGTGGCCGCAAGGTGGCCATGAGCCAATCATACGCTCCCCGGGTGCGGGGCGGCATCTCCTTCTCCGAGGTGGTCATCGACGAGGAGGAGATAATCTACCCCAAAGCCACTTCCCCCGATCTCCTCCTAGTGATGAGCCAGGAAGCCCTCGAAGAGCACGGGAGCCAGTTGCGCCCTGGGGGAACGGTGATTATCGATTCTACGGAAGTGGAAGGAGAGCCCCAGGTTGAGGGAAGGGTGATCAAGGTTCCCATCACCGGCTTGGCCCGGGAGAGGTTGAGGGCGGTAGCAGCCAATATGGTGGCCTTGGGGGTCCTGGGTGGGGCTACGGGGATAATAGCCAAGGAGGAGTTGATAGAGGGGCTCCGAGCCCACGCTCCTAAAGGGACGGAGCGGCTGAACGAAGAAGCCTTGGAGTTGGGCTGGGAGGAGGGGGAGAGGGCAAAGGAGGGGTATATACCTCAACCAAGGGTGAAAGGAAAAGACCGCCCATAAATCGCGGCGTCACATTTGAAATCATAGCGGCTGACCTAGTGTCGGCTGTTCTTCTCTGTTAGGGGCTTCTTGACCCTCGGCCTCGCTTCACGTAGAATCAAAGCATGAGCGTATCTATCACTTGCTACGATGGCGTCCTCTCCATAGGCGGCAATAAGATCCTCTTGGAGGACGAGGAGAGAAAGACGCGGCTCTTTTTCGACTTCGGCTTACCCTTCGCGCGCCGATACCTCTTCTTCGAAGAGTATCTCAAACCTCGTGCCGGGGTGGGGCTCCGGGACCCTCTTCGCTTGGGGCTCCTGCCCCCCCTGGAGGGGATCTATCGGGCTGATTTTGTGGCCGGGTTGTCACCTGAGGATAAGGCTTTCCTGGCCTCATCGCCGTTGTACCGTCATCTTAGTGTGGATGGGGTCTTGCTCTCCCATGCCCATCTGGACCATTCGGGGTATATCTCCTTTCTCCATGCCGATATCCCCATCTACACCACAGCCATGACCGCTTTCATCGCCAAGGTGGTCCAGGACATCGGTCAATCCGCCGATATCGAAAGGGAGGTCTGTTACTTCACCTGGCGGGAACTGAAGGAGGGTCTCCTGCGCCCCCTGCGCCAGAAAAAGAACCCTCTCTATCATTACCAGGGGCGGCCCTTTCTCCTCTTGGATCAGCCCTCGCTCGTGGAGAGCGGTTTCTGGTCCAGTTCCCCGGTGGCCACCAAGGAGATAAGGCTCCAGATTAAGAAGGGAACAGTGGATAGGATCGGGAGCCTCGCCTTGCGCTATTTTCCCGTGGATCACTCCATCTTCGGGGCCACCGCCTTCGCCGTAGAGAGCTCAGCGGGGTGGGTCGTCTATACCGGAGATTTCAGGCTCCATGGAAGATACGGCCATCTAACCGAGAGGTTCATCGAGGAGGTAGCCGCTCTGAACCCCGTGGCCCTTCTCTGCGAGGGGACGCGGATCGATGATGATGAGAGAGTCACCGAGGAGGAGGTTTTCGATGCCGCTTTGGAGGCGGCCCACGAGGCTTCGGGGCTCATCATGGCCGACTTCGCGGCCCGCAACGTGGGGCGTCTGATTACCTTCCTCCAGGTGGCGAAGGAGATAGGGAGAAGGTTAGCCATATCCCCGGCTGATGCCTACCTCTTGGAAGCGATGAGGCTTGCCTCCCCGGATCTGCCCGATGTGGCTCAAGATGAGCATCTGGTGGTCTATGCCGATGTGAAGAGCGCCCCCCGGCCTTGGGAAGAGAAACTGAGAAACCGATATCGCCGGGAGGGGCGGCTCATCGGAGCCCCTGAGGCACGGGGTGACCC